>CAYNRB010000228.1:0-4898 GCA_964399475.1 uncultured Methylomarinum sp. | reverse complement strand
ACAGAAAGATAGGGATGTGAAGTTGTTGAATTAAATGTTCTCCCCGATTATGTCCATTTTCTGGTTAAGGTTCCACTCAAAATTTCAATTTCATCTTTAGTGGAAGTTAATCATACAAACAATAAAGGGAAAACAGCTATTCAAGTGTTTCAGACATGTCCAAATATACGGACAAAACGCTATTGGGGTTGAGCTGTAGATTATTGCGTTGATACTGTTCACTGGCGCACAGGCAGTTTAGAAAGATTGCAGTATTTAAAATTTCAGGCTCCCAGTTTTTTATTTTTTTTTTGTTGTTGTCTCAGTGCCCATTCAACATGTTCTCTGACTATCTCAGAGTGATGCGACTGGTGTTGCAATAAGGTTTGCGTTGTTTGTTCAGACGAAATGGCATTGCCTAAAGCTACCGCAATATTTCTAAGCCATCGAGTATGTCCAATACGTCTTATTGCTGAACCTTCCATTTTTTTTAAAAATTCCTCCTCAGACCATAAAAACAGTTCTATCAATTGAGACTTGTCCAAATTATGTCTGGGACTAAAGTCTTTTTCTTTGGAAAGTCTTGCAAATCGATTCCATGGGCAAATTAATTGGCAGTCATCACAGCCATAAATTCTATTGCCAATTGCTGTTCGAAATTCCTCTGGAATTGAACCCTGTAATTCTATGGTGAGATATGATATACAACGACGGGCATCAACCTGGTAAGGGGCGACTATGGCTTGAGTGGGACAAATATCAATGCAGGCTATACATTTTCCACAGTGAGCGGTTACTGGATTATCTTTGGGTAGCGCCATATCCAGATAAATTTCACCTAGAAAAAACCAGGATCCTGTTTTACGATTTATTAAATTGGAATGTTTGCCTATCCAGCCTAAACCAGCTTTTTCGGCAATGGCTTTTTCTAAAACGGGAGCACTATCTACAAAAACACGATAACCGAATGTACCTATTTCTTTTTCTATCAATGAGGCAAGTTGTTGGAGTCGATGGCGCATTAATTTATGGTAATCTCTACCTAATGCATAACGAGAAATAAATGCTGAAATAGGATTATCTAAAACCGTATTGATTTTTTTGGCGGTTTCTGGCAAATAATCCATACGCACGGAAATAATACTGACGGTATCAGCCAGTAATAAATCAGGCCTGCTTCTTTTTAGTCCGTGTTTATGCATATAATCCATCTTTCCATGAAAGCCTTTTTTAACCCATTTCACTAGATGTTTTTCAGCAGTCATCAAGTCAGTATCGGTAATACCTACTTGCTGAAAGCCAAGCTGTTCTCCCCATTGCTTGATTTTATGCGTTAATTCGAAATTGTTTGGCAGACTGATTTTGTTCATGGGGATTTAAGAAATATAATGACAGAGATAATTCTAACTCAAATTAAACATATGCAAAAATTACCAGAAAAATTATATCTAGCCTCTCAAGTTAGAGAAATGGATCGAATAGCTATTGAAGACCTGGGTATTCCAGGTATTGCTTTAATGCGTAAGGCTGGCTTTTCAATTTTTAAACTAATCCAGAAACATTATTCAGAACATGACATGGTGATTTTTTGTGGTGCTGGGAATAATGCAGGAGATGGTTATGTGATTGCCAGGTTGGCAATGGAATCTGGATTTAAAGTAACGGTTTATTTTGTTTCTGATCCCGAAAAATTAAAAGGTGATGCTTTAACAGTTTATCAGGATTATCTTAAAACTGGAGGGCATATTACTGCGTTTGTTAGTCAGATTAGCTTAACTAATAGTATCATCGTCGATGCCTTGTTAGGAACGGGTATCAATCGTGATGTTTCAGGCGAATACGCCTCAGCAATTTCATTTATCAATCGCTCTTCAAATCCAGTTATATCGGTTGATATACCTTCAGGCCTCAATGCTGATACCGGATATGTGATGGGTTGTGCAATAAAAGCGGACTATACAGTGACCTTTATAGGCCTGAAACAAGGCCTGTTTACAGGCAGTGCGGCGGATCATTGTGGTGAAATTATGTATGATTCTTTGGATGTTACCGATCAGGTCTTCCAACAGCTTAAACATACTTCCAGACTTATTTCCCAATGTTTTATACCAAAACGAAAGCGTACTGCTCATAAAGGAGATCATGGGCATGTCTTGGTCGTGGGTGGAGATTCTGGTTATTCTGGAGCAATCCGGCTTGCCGCTGAAGCAGCCTTGCGTGTAGGAGCTGGATTAGTAAGCGTTGCAACACATCCAGTTCATGCTCAATCTATCAATATTGGTAGACCTGAATTGATGTGTTATGGAATAGAGCATGCCAATGAATGCTTACCCTTATTAGATAAAGCCACTGTCATTGTTCTGGGGCCTGGTTTGGGTCAAGATCAATGGGGAAAAGATTTATTTAGAGAGATTATTAATACTAACAAACCCATAATAGTCGATGCTGATGGACTTAATCTATTAGCACAAACCAATTTAAAGCAGCTAAATTGGGTGTTAACCCCACATCCTGGAGAAGCGGCTCGATTATTAGAATGTGCAACCACAGATATTGCCAGAGATAGGTTTTCTTGTGTTGCAAAGTTACAAAGTCAATACGGTGGTGTGGCACTATTAAAGGGCGCTGGAACTTTGATTAAAAACAATTCCGAAATTACCTTATCAACTACCGGAAATCCAGGTATGGCAAGTGGTGGTATGGGCGATACTCTGGCTGGTATGATAGGCGGTTTAGTGGCACAAAATATGACCTTGGATGTTGCGGCAAGATCAGCCGTATATATACATGGAAAAGCGGCTGATTTATCAGCTCAACAAGAAGGTGAAATTGGCATGCTGGCTAGTGATTTACTGCCTTATATTAGAAAATTGGTTAACAAATGAAGATCAGTTTATTAAATCAACAGGAAACAGAACAATTGGGTGCTGAATTATGGCGCATATTACCGATTAAATGCTTGGTATTTTTAAAAGGAGAGTTGGGTGCAGGTAAAACAACATTAACTCGGGGTTTTCTCAGGGCAGCAGGACATAAAGGTGCGGTTAAAAGTCCTACTTATACCATAGTCGAAGAATATGACATGCCAACAGGGAAGGTTTTTCATTTTGATTTGTATCGTTTAAATGATCCGGAAGAGTTAGAGTGGATGGGGATTAGAGATTATTTTGATCAGCAATGCTTATGCTTTATTGAATGGCCTGATTTGGGAAAAGGCTTTCTACCCGAAGCGGATATAGTTTTGGAATTGTCAATTCTTGGCACTGAAAGAATGCTCGAAATAACCTGTCTCTCTGATGAATTGCAAAATAAACTAAAACTAAACTGGAAAAACAAAGACATACTGCTATAATCTAATCTAAAATATAATTTTGGATGTTTCCTATGCTTAAAATCTGGAAAGTACTCTGGGTGTGGTGGCTATTGTCTTGTACCCTGTCTGTTTATGCAGATCAAGTTCGTGTTGATTCTTTACGCTATTGGACTGCACCTGATTATACACGTCTGGTTTTTGATGTTAGTTTACCAGCACCGCATCAGGTTTTTTTACTCAAAAACCCAGCGCGTTTAGTGGTCGATTTTACTAATGCTAAATTATTAAGATCCCTGGCTCAACCGCCTCTTAATCATGCCGTATTTAGTCGGGTAAGAAGTGCTGCTCGTAATAAAAAAGATCTTAGAGTGGTTGTTGATTTAAAAACCAGCGTCAGTCCTAAAAGTTTTTTATTAAAGCCAGATAAGTCCTACGGAAATCGTTTGGTTGTTGATTTGTTTACTAAGAAATACAAAGCGAATAAATCCGTTTCAAAAAAATATAGCAACAAAAAAGTTGCAGTCAAAACCATAATAAGTAAAGCCAAAAAAATCATTATTGCTATTGATGCCGGCCATGGTGGAGAAGATCCCGGCGCAAGCGGGGCAAGAGGCACACATGAAAAAAAGGTGGTTCTGCAAATTGCCAAAAAAGTAGCGGCACTGATTAATAAACAGCGGGGCATGAAAGCAGTTTTAGTTCGAAAAGGGGATTATTATATTAATCTTAGAAAGCGCATGGAAATTGCTCGTGCAGCCAAGGCTGATCTATTTGTTTCAATTCATGCGGATGCATTTAAAAGCTCAAAAGTCCAGGGAGCATCAGTATTTACCTTATCAAATAGCGGAGCATCTAGCGAAGCAGCCAGATGGTTAGCTGAAAATGAAAATGCAGCTGATCTAGTGGGTGGGCTAAAATTAGCCGATAAAGACGATATGCTAGCTTCTGTATTAATGGACTTGTCGCAAACTGCTACCAAGGAAGCCAGTCGTAAAGTAGCGGGGAAGATTCTCAATAACCTGAAGTCAATTGGGCATATACATAAACCGGATGTTCAAAAAGCAGGTTTTATGGTTTTAAAATCGCCGGATATTCCTTCAATCCTGATTGAAACTGCGTTTATATCTAACCCAGGGGAAGAAAGAAAACTCAATAGCGCGGCACATCAAAGAAAATTAGCCCGTGCAATTTCTAGAGGGATTGTCAGTTATTTTAAACAATATGCACCTGCTAACACTTCATTTGCTTCAGTAGCTAGAGAAAAACATGTCATAACTCGGGGGGAAACTTTGTCAGGTATAGCCTTGCAATATGGGGTTAGTATGAAGTCAATAAAATTAGTTAATGCGCTTGCAAATAGTCGGATACGGATTGGTCAGGTTCTGAAGATTCCTAAGGGGACTTAAAGATATACTTCGCGAGGTTATGGTTACGGAATTTTTAGCGAGTTGGTTTTTGTCGATAGCAAGGTCAGAACACCTGACTCCCTATAATAAAATTTTTATCTATAGATAAATACAAGAAAATAACATGATGTCCTTCGGGCAAATAATTAAATTGACTTAATGATCCTAGGAAAAATAGTTAAAGCAAATTGTTTAGAAAA
>CAYNRB010000227.1:0-4936 GCA_964399475.1 uncultured Methylomarinum sp. | reverse complement strand
TAAAACGGCTAAAAATTAATAGTCAAACTATGTTTAGACTTGGATAAGTATGTTATGGTTTTGATATAAGTTTTTTCATAACGATCAACGTTGGGAAATTAGAATTAAAAATCTGCTTGATAATTCACAAATTAATCTTCTATTTCTACGGTCACGATATTTCGTACTTTTTTAGCTTTTCAACTAGTGTAGTTCGCCGCATATTTAATAATTTTGCAGCGTGTGCAACTACCCCGTCGCATTCTTTTAGAGCCTGGTTGATTAAATTAATTTCCAAACTGCTTAAATATTTCTTTAAATTCATTCCATGTTCAGGTAAAAGAGATACAGCTAATATTGATTCTGCATCGCCATTTCCCTGTTCGTGGTCTAGGATGTTAGGAGCTATATTTAGTTCATCTTGAGCAATATTTTCTATAATTAAATCTTCAGGCACATGATATTTTTGGAATTTTTCTGGAAGGTCTGAGAAATCTATAATGCTATTAGGATTTGTTATAGCCAGTCTTTCAATGAAATTTGATAGTTCTCGTACATTACCTGGCCAAGGGTGTTGCATCATCAAGGCTAGAGCTTCCTTAGTAAATTGTACAAGTTCTCTCTTTGCCAGATCCATGCTTGCTATCAATTCATTAACAAGCAAAGGAATATCTTCACTTCGTTGTCTTAATGCCGGAAGCTCTATAGGAAAAACATTTAGGCGATAAAATAGATCTTCTCTAAATCGCTTTTCTACTATTTCCATTTCCAGGTTTCTATGGGTTGCAGTTATTATCCTAACGTTACATTCTATGGTTTTATTACTGCCCACTCTTTCAAAAGTTCGTTCCTGAAGAACACGCAGTAGTTTAACTTGCATAGGCATAGGCATATCGCCTATTTCATCAAGGAATAGCGTTCCCCCTTCCGCCATTTCAAAGCGCCCTTGTCTGGACGTCAACGCGCCTGTAAAAGCACCCTTTTCATGTCCGAATAACTCGCTCTCCAGGAGTTCGCCAGGTATGGCACCACAATTTATAGGTACAAAAGGTTTAGATTTTCTGCCAGAATTTCGGTGTAATGCTTGTGCAACAACTTCTTTACCTGTCCCGGATTCACCGAGAATAAGAACTGTTGCATCGGAATCAGCTACTTGATCTATTAATGTTCTGATTTTGTCTATTGCTTCGCTTTTTCCCGTCAATCCTTTATTTGCGGATCTATTCTTCAATGTTTTTGCAGGTTTTTTGGGGGTTAACAGTTTTTGTAATAACGGGTTAAAAACCAAGTAATAACTCGGCCATTCATGACATTCTGTTACCAATTTTTGGATAGCCGTAGGGATTTGACTTAAACCACCTTTCTCAATCAGCAAAAAAATGGGAAGCCCAGATGCTTTATCTGTAACATTTTTGATCAATTTAGCTTGTTTATCACAACCATTTCCAATAAAAATGGCAGATATATTCTCTAAACTATTTAATAACAAATCATATTTAGAAGAATTTACGCTGGAAACCTGATAATCAAGAAAAGCTAAAATATTCTCAAATTGTTGAGTTCTTACTTTATTATCATCAATCAAAATTATGCGTGACAAAGCCATAGACTACTATTATCCCTAAACATGTTTTTATAATTAAGCAACTCTTTTGTGTCGAGCTAAAATTATTTGATAGCTCAGCAAAAAATATGCAAATATTTACTCGGTTTTTCAAATGTAGCAATTGAAGGCTGTCCGAGATTAGCAAAGCTACTCGGCAATTGCGCTTCGTTAAATGCTTCTGAATTATTTTATCTGTGTGTATCCTTACACGATTGTGCAAAAGCACTCTTAAAAGTGTTTAGGGTTGAAAATTCGATTCTAATGTTTATTATATTGCTAGTATTTTGTTTCCAAACAGAATCCTGTGCAACTAGTTAACCGGTAAACTAATCCATAAATTTATATACTTCGCGAATCTGCCCACATTAAAGTATTGGATCGCGCAGGAATAAAGTTAACAACTCTCAAATTGGAAGAGGACTTTTTAGTCTTGCATTGCATTGGATGAGGCTAAAGCCCCACTTCCAAATTGCTCAAGTTATTTCGTGGTGCGTTCCATGATAATAAATAATAGTTCAACAAGAAAAAATGTTTCCGCAATTGATTTCCACTTTCGCTTAAAAATTCAACTATGCAGAAGAAAATTAAATTTTAATATTACCTTAATTTATAGTACATTATTTAATTTATTACAATATCTTGCAAAAACAATTTAAAGGTCTTTAACAGCATTATCAACATAACTAAATAGCTCTATTTTCATATCAGACTTGACAAACTTTTTACAAAATACAAAACTATAGTCTATATAACGAAATAGAGCCTCTTTCCTTGAACGACCTCTCTCTTGAACTACTGTTTAGTTTACTGGCGATACTCTTGCTACTTTCAGCCTTTTTTTCTGGCTCTGAAACTGCATTACTGACTTTAAATAGATATCGTTTGAAACATTTGGTAAAACAAAAGCATAAAGGAGCCATTAAGGCTCATAATTTATTAAAAAGACCTGACCGCTTAATCGGATTAATACTATTAGGTAATAATTTTGTCAATGTTCTGGCAACGCAGACAGCAACGCTTATTGCCATTCGTCTGGGTGGTAATGCAGCAATTGCTCTTGCTGGTGGTTTACTTACTCTGGCAATATTGATTTTTTCAGAGGTAACGCCGAAAACATTAGCTACTATAAAACCTGAGGCTCTGGCTTATCCTGCCGCATGGATTTACACCCCACTTTTAAAGATCTTTTATCCAATAGTTTGGGTGGTTAACTTAATTGCCAATCTCTTACTAAGAATAGTAGGTGTAAATGTAGCAAAAAACAAACAGGATTCAATTAATAAAGATGAATTGAAAAGTATAGTTTCAGATGCTGAAAATTTAATGCCGACTCGGTATCAGCATATGTTGTTGGGAATTCTGGATCTTGAGTCAGCTTCTGTTGAAGATATCATGACACCCAGAAATGAGATTTTTGGGATAGATTTGGAAGATTCAATGGAATCAATCATGCAACAAATTCAAAATACCCCTCATACTTACATTCCTTTCTACAAAAAAAGTATTGATCGTGTTATCGGATTCTTACATCTAAGAACTATTCTTTCTTTAATCAGTCGAACCGATTTTGACAAACAAACTATTATCCAAAACCTGAGCAAACCTTTCTTTATTCCAGAAAGCACGCCATTACACAAACAAATACAAAGTTTTAAAGCAGAAAAATTACGTATTGGTTTAGTTGTTGATGAGTATGGTGAAGTGCAAGGCCTAATCACTCTTGATGATCTATTGCAAGTTATTGTAGGTGAGTTGGTTGCTGAAGAAAGTGATGTAATTAAACTTAAAGATGGGACTTATCTTGTTGACGGTAGTGTTACTGTGCGAGAATTTAACCGAATAACCCAATGGTCATTACCTATTAAAGGCCCAAAAACAATTAATGGCTTAATCATTGAATATATGGAAACAATTCCTGAACCAGGAACTAGCATACGTTTACATGGATATCCTTTAGAAATAATTAAATGTGATAAAAATACAATTAAATTGGTAAAATTCCACACAGATTAGTTTTTTTTAAAATTTAAGTTAAATAATAAAATATTTTTATACCAACGCTTTTTTATTACGACTATACTACTAGGCTAGACTAGTCATTATTACGAGATCAATGGCAAAATTCACGGTTTACTTCAAAGATAAAGCAATTCAGTCTCATATTTTCGAACCAGGTGTCATTCATCTAGGTCGTGATGAAACTAATGATTTAATTATTGATAATTTATCTGTCGCACCGACGCATGCGGTTGTGATAATAAAAGAAAATAGTTGCATTATTAAGCAGTTAAATGAATCTCATCCCTTAATTGTTAATAATGAAAAAAACAAAGAAGCTTTGTTGCAAAATAACGATAAAATTACCATAGGTAAACATTCTATCGTTTTCAACACAGCTGAATCAATAACCTTACCGAAAAACTTAAATACTATTAACAGAGAGATCGAATCTCTAAATGAAAAAATAGAAGTGGAAGTAAGAATTCCAGATGCTAATTTTCAGGTTCTAGACGGTCAACATATAGGCCGAGTTCTCCCCTTAAAAAAAGTCATGACCCGATTTGGCCATAGCGGCTCAGGGGTGGTTGTAGTTTCGAAACGGAAAAACGGCTATTTTATTTCTTCACTTGAAAGTGGCATGGAAATAACTGTTAATAAAAAACTATTGGCTGAAAGGTCAGTTTTTTTAAAACATAATGATGTGGTCGTAATAGATCAAACTAGCATGCTTTTTTTTCTTGAAAACTAACTATGACTTATGAGTATGGATAAGCGCCAATTTCATCGTATTTTCTATAATTCAAGCGTTACATTAAGTAGCGAGAATGAAACCCTATTTTGTAAACTCATTGATATATCCTTGAATGGCTGTCTATTACGTTTTGATAAACAATGGACTGGATCTCTAGAACAGCTGTATACATTAAATTTACAGCTTTCTGATGATGTAAACATTGAAATGCACCTCAGTGTCACTCATGTCATTGGAAATAATGCTGGGTTTAAATGCGAACATATAGATATAGATAGCATTTCTCAGTTACGTCGTTTGGTAGAGCTTAATCTAGGTGATAGCAGTCTTTTAGAAAGGGATTTGCTAGCACTGGGTGAATCAAAAGAAGAACCTTTAAGCCAATCTGAAAACTAGTACTGAATAGCGGTTTGGGTATAGGCTTAAGTACCCAAGCAACATTAATTTAACATTTTTTGTCTTTTTTTTTAATCTTCTCGGCAATTGCTCCTGCATTACTCTACCTACACACATCCATGTGTTAGTTGAAGATGAAAAAAAACCCTGCGTAAAATATACAAATAGTATCAGCTCAGAAATGGTTTTTTCTCTCAAAAATA
>CAYNRB010000226.1:2801-5047 GCA_964399475.1 uncultured Methylomarinum sp. | reverse complement strand
GTTAAGAGAGCGCACGGAATAAGAATGTTACAGTTCTAAAACCTCAATAGCCTGATTAAAAGTCTTAACCCACTTTGGATCAAACTGTTGACTGGTACCTTCGTCAATTTCCATTAAAGCATGCATGAGAGATTTTTTTTCTGAGTCTGTTTTTTCCTGATTAGTGATTGAAGCATAGGCATCGCCAATGGCTAATAATTTTGCACCTTCACATATTTCAGTAGAGGATAAGCCTAATGGATAGCCTGTTCCATCAAATCTTTCGTGATGTTGCTGTATTATCATTGCAGCCTCTTCCCAGCCTGGAATCATGCTTAACCATTGATACCCAGTTTCAGTATGAACCTGCATTAATTTACGATCATTATTGCTAAAATTCTTTGTATGATAGAGTATTTGAGGTGAGATAAAACTCATTCCTATATCGTGCAAATAGACAGCTGCTTCTAACTGGGTTGGATTAACTGGGTGATTTAAGGAGGCATTCATATAGCTGACAAGTGTTAAGATCCGTTGACTACGATTTCGCCACATTGGAAAGAAACTTTCAACTTGAGTAATTAGCTGTTTAAAAAACTGAAGTTGATTTTTAACTGCATGATTGTGAACATAAGCAATAGGTCTAACTGATTTTGTTATTTCCTCTTGCTCTAAAAAATCGAATAAGCGCTGTGGAGAGTAGTCATTTCCATATTCATTAATTTCGTCAATTGTTTGTAGGGCGTATCTTAATGCAGATGCAAAATCATGGTTTGAGGTCTTTGATAAATCAATTAATACATAAGTTAAAGCTTTTATTTCGCTGCTTCTATCGCGACCTGCGAATATATGCATAGAAAATTGTTTACACTGTTCTAAGGTTGTACTAATTAAAATGGTTAATCCATTAATCAGTTGCCTTTTATTTTCTCGTAACTGGCTTAAGATATTTTCAAGCGCATGAATCGTTTCAGAAAGTTGTGCTAAATACATCATTCTGAAATTTCCTTTTATTGAGTGAATAACTCTAAATAAAGTATTTATAGAATCATGACTATCATTAAATTCGTCCCATAAGTTGAGTACTTTTTCCGCCTCAATTTGGGCATCTGAATATTCACCTAAGAAATCTGCAATAATTTCGTTATCGTAATCCATGATTTAAAAATAAGTTGTTAATAGTTAAGAGGAGTGAGAAAATAATTTAGGTGTTTGATATGTATTTATTCATCAACTTTTGATTTTCAATCATAGAAAATAAGATAAGTGAGGAATCATTTGCTTGTGAAAATATCGGAAATCAGTAAGGTTTTTAAAGCGAATATTTGAAATAATTTTAACTAATCAAATTTTAATCCAGCCAGCTAATTATATGATCTTCAAGGTCATCAATATCAGATTCTTTCATGGCATAACTACTGATAGAAACACCCGCTTCCTTAACCGATTCTATATCACCCGTAATAAGTGGATGCCAGGCAGGAAGTGGTTTTCCATCTACTAATAATCGATAAGAACAAGTAGCCGGTAACCAGTTATATTCAGCAAAATCATGCTGTTTTAGATCCAGACATTCAGGTACTAAAGTGGTTCTTTGGGAATATTGACTGCATCGGCAGCTTTCTAAATCAATTAAATTGCAGACGACACTGGTAAAAAAAATTTCTCCGCTGTCTTCGTCTTCTAATTTGTTTAAACAGCATTTTCCACAACCATCACAGATAGACTCCCATTCCTCTGTACTCATTTGAGATAATGTTTTTGATTCCCAAAATTTCATAGCTCTACTTTTTCCATTAAGTAACAGAGGCAATCTTGTCTGATCACGTTTTCATCAAGTGTGAACATAGCGGGCATGATTTTTTTGGTTATATGGAGACTATTATCTCTGATAGAAAAAAAATTTTCTGTGACTTTTTGCCCCTTTTCATTTTTTGCAGTGATAGGCATGGATATATTGTTATTAATTTCCCCTAACTGGGTGCCTGCTGGGATTTCAGTGAAATTCATACGTTCTATTTCTCTATCCAGTAAAAAATCAGCTTGCCTGTTGTCAAAGCCAAATGAAACATCTTGATTTACTTTAACTTGAGCAACAATATGATAAACATTAATATCCTGTGGATGAACAGGTTGTTTAGAAAGCTCTGTTAGGTGCAAGCAATAATTTAAATAGTCAAAAGCATGGTTAATACCTTGTTGTTGTCCTGGCTTTCCACATTCCAGAGTAATAGCCGGACATATTTCTGCAAAAGCGCCGGATTGAA
>CAYNRB010000226.1:0-2701 GCA_964399475.1 uncultured Methylomarinum sp. | reverse complement strand
GGATCGAGGTAAATCTTGTTGACTGAATTTAACCAGTAATTTTTGTAAAGCGAGAAATCCAGTGGTTTCATTCCCATGCAGTAAAACTGAAACAAATAAGGGCTCCTTATGTTTGCCCGATAAATGGAAGACCGTAGGCTCTGGAAATAATGAATGTAGTGATTCCGCTGTCGCGGTTAATAATTCCTTAGGCAGTGAATCTATTTGTTTGACTAGAGCCATTAATGGGTACCCCATTCACTAACAGTTTTGCCGGATTGCTGGTTTTTTAAATAGCATTGGGTCATTAATTTAAAATCTTTTTCTCTCTGAATAAACTGGCGTTGCCATTGTGTGCCATTTTGTTTAGTGTTAATCCGCTGTAAAATAATTTCTAGAAAGTCTTCAGTATCACAGCGAGATACTCCCATTGATCTTAAGCCCAGAACAGCTCTGGGAATCAGTTCAGTTCTTAGTAATGATTGAATACGCTGTTTTTTTCCATCCAGCCAGATTATGTGGCTGTCAAGACCATAACGGGCTGCCTGGTAAAAATTGTCTTTAGCCTGAGAAAAAGGCAAGGCCAGTTTCTTGTCTTTAAATTCATCACAAAGACTTTTTGAGATACCATAAAAAAATGCTGCATTAGCTATGGTATCAATAGTCGTAGGGCCTGCGGCTGGTGTGCGATGTTCAATTCTTATGTGAGGTGTGCCATCCTCATCAAAACCAACTAAAGGTCTGTTCCAACGCCATATCGTGCCATTATGCAATTTTAAATGTTCAAATGCTTCGGCAGTTGATCCTAAGTTAGCCGGTAATAAAACTGGAAAATGTTCCAGGTTTTCAGCAAAACATTCAAAAATAGATTTTCTGGCATAATCCGTTCCAAAACTAACCCGTTTTAAAGGGCCGTGTGCAACGCCATTATAACCACCTGTTTCTATGGCTTGTTCAAATAAAGGAATACGGGATTCATGCCATAAATCTTTGCCAAATAGAAAAGGTGAATTAGCACAAAGAGCAACCATGGGAGCAGAAGCAACGATTGATGCATTATAGAAATGATGAGCTATCTCCAAAGGCAGTTGAATGTGGATTTGTAAAGAGGTGGTAGCGGATTCAAGCATAACATCATCATGATCCATTTTAAGATGTTCATTTCCACTAATATCCAGGTGAATGGGTTTTCCTCTGGATTGTAAAATTTGCTTGTTTAAGGCGCGATAGCGGTTTAAATCAGACATATTGGCTAAAGATAAATCACTTTGTTTCAGAGTTGGCAAAGTGCCAATCATTAGTAAGTGACTATTTAAACTTTCAGCATGATGATAGGCAGCATCCCAATTCTGTTGTAATTGTGAGAGTATTCTAGAAAATACATTTCCAGCGATAGGCGTTGGGGTACTGTTTAATTCAATATTAAATTTGGACAATTCTTCAAAAGCCAGTGGGTTGTTTAAAGTGCTTAGAAAGGACTCATTGATAGGGGAGGGTTGCAGGTTCTTATCTAAAATCCATGCCTCAAGCTCAAACCCGGCAACTGGCGCAAGATTCGAGCAGGCTTTTTGCTCAATCATTTGCTTTAAAAGTTTGGTTTCCTGTTTAAGCTTCTGATAAAAAAGCGTAAAGTCACTTTGTTCAAATTGTGATAAGGAAATTTCTTGTCCCATAGGTGTCTGATCAGTGGCTTTAGAAAACAAACTTGTTCTAAAATTCTAACACAAGCTTTTGATTTTTGGGTGTGCGATTGAGCTTGATAGTTATAAGTAGCGAGGATTAAATAATATCCGAATCTTGATTTGCACTAAAGCATAAGCATCGCTAAAGTTTTTCTAATCTTTTTGTCCGTCTTCTACAGCGTAGAAGATAAACAAAAATTCCGCGTTAAACTTGCGAATATTATTAAATCCTCACTCCTAAGTATTAGATCTGTATACCGTTAATAATATACGCTTGGTTAATTTTAAATTATATTGTTTTGTTTTGGACTAATTAGTCCGTTAATGTTATCTTTAATTCCTGATTTTAAAAAAACAAGGTTATTTCATGCCTAGACCAAGAGAATTTAATACCCAGACTGTAATTGATCAAGCCTTATGTGTTTTCAGAAAACAGGGTTACAAAGGAAGTTCACTACAGGATTTGATTCGGGCAATGGGTATCAGCAAAAGTAGCTTTTATGAAACTTTCGGTAGCAAGTACGCGTTATTTTTAACAGCTTTGAGCCGCTTTGATGAAACCGAGGCTATCTATCAGTTTGTTGATCCGAATTTGGATATTCCAGCTAAAACCATGATTACTGATGTTTTTACTCAGCTTATTGATAGTGTAGTAGAAGGTAAAGGGGGTTGTTTGTATGGCAATTGTGCGATTGAATTTTCAAATGCTGATCAAGAAGTAATAAGCAAGATTAGCAATGGAATCAATCAACTTGATGCGATGTTTCAGAAAATTCTAATTATGGGTCAAAAAAATGGAGAATTTTCTAAGGAAAATAATATTCAAAATACCGCACAACAACTGACAACTACCTTTTATGGTTTGCAAATTATGGCCAATGCAAATTTTGATGGTGCTGCTCTGAATAAAATTATTTTAAATGCTGTCGCGGAGCTGGATTAAAAAAATTTGCCTTTTACAGACCGATCGGTTCATTATGAAAGCTTATCAATTTTATTCAAACTACGGGATTAATAAGGTGAATCATTTTTCTATGACA
>CAYNRB010000225.1:0-5157 GCA_964399475.1 uncultured Methylomarinum sp. | reverse complement strand
ACAACGATTAAACCAATAGACGATTAATGTATCCGCTATAAATCCCAGGGGGAACATGGAAGACCGACAGCCACTCAGACATGCCATCAATGTAGCCTGGATGGAGCGTAGCGGAATCCGGGGTCAATCGCATCATTCCTCTTCTCGGATTTCGCTGCGCTACATCCAGGCTACCCGTTAATTCAATATTAGAGGCGGTTGCCCTGGGTTTTAGTGTGGATAAGATTTAATGATAATATTTTTCTCAAATCACTCCTAGATCACAAAAAATACGAGTAGCGGCTAAAGCCTTGCACTGAAGTGCATAGTTTTAAACTATGCGATTTGAGACAATCAAATCTTTTTTTCGTTAAAATTGTCGGATTGCGCTATCGCTCATCCAACCTACGTATTGTTATCCGTCCAGAGCGCGTTGTTTTTTAAAATGTCCCCAAGAAAAGCAAAAAAAACAATGTTAATGAAGAAATAAAGCAATACACTGCTAAGCCAAAATAATCGGGCTTTGGACTCTTGAAATGAGAGTTTAGTCGAGATTTTATTTTCTATGGAAACAAGAAATGTACTCATTTGATTGTTCAATAAGGGGAAGTCAAAAACCAGCATTTCAAATAGAAACTTGCCAAATAAAATGGTCAGTAAGGGCGGAATAGAAAATCGCATGATTGTCAGCGATTGATAAGTACCCAAGCATAATTAATTTAACATTTTACTTGTCTTTTTTTCCATCTTCAGCGTTGCATAAATAGTTACATAGCTCGCTATGCTCCTATTTATACAGCACTGAATATGAAAAAAAATCCTGCGTAAAATTAGTCGGCTACGATTAAGATACCCAAGGCAACTTACAAAGCAAAAGCTGGTATTACAGCAACCATTAAGGCTCAGTCATCGCCACCGCAGATACAGTGGGAAGTGTCGATCAAATCCATACTTACTCACCCCGAGACAACAAGGCGCATCAATTTTTCGCCATGCCGAGCATGTATGGGATGAAGAGACCCAGTTATTTGATTTTGATCCGATCTCTGGCTCTTGGTTTCAAAAAATAGAGTGTAATCAATAACGATAAAAAATTCAATTTTTTATCGTTTGTACTTGTGTTTTAAGAGAGTATCTACTCCCTTTTAAATCCACTTTGCAATAGTTGGGAGGATTTCTATTTTTTTAATATTTGACTAGAAACACTATTACACTCGGGTGTTTTGCTTTTTGCATCATAAGGATAGATTAATTTAATCGGTATATTTGATTTTTTTTCTTTGACATTGCTTATTTCAGAAGCATCCTGCTTCTTTAATACTTCCCCTGGTATGGCTAATTTAGCGGTGCATGCAGAAACGACTTTATTTTTAATATCTTCGGTCGGTAAAAAAAACATTTCAGGTAACTGATTTCTTTCTTTCTCTTCAGACTTAGGCTGAGATTCTTTTATAATAGGTAGTTGCACGGTTTCTATCGGTTGAATGAATTGCTTTTCTTGTTCATCCTCATTATTAAATTGCCATAAAACCACTACTAAAACACTAGCGGCAATCGGTAAATAAACATTCCATTTATTGGTCACAATTGGAAGGGGTTGTTCTTCAATCGCACGGATTTTATCTAAAATCAATGTATCCAGTTCTGATGGAGATTTAAGATTTTTAGTTGAATTATAAAGACGTTGAATTTGCTCATTAGAGCTAAAATCATTACTCATAATAAAGCCTGCTGACGTATTTTCTTTAGCGCGTATCGTAATCGGCTTTTTGCAGTTTCCGGTTTTATCTGAGTAATATTAGCAATTTCGTTCACACTAAAGCCCATTTCTAAATGTAGTAAAGCCACTTCTCTTTGCGCTTCCTGTAAGCCACCTATTGCACTTAATAATCGTTCTGATTCTTGTGCTGACTGGATGATCTGTTCGGGTGTGTAACGATTTTCCAGATTAAGCATCTGTTCTTCTGAAAGACTTTCATCATCATAAGAAAGTGGAACTCCCTTTTGGCTGCGTCGATAATAATCAATAATTCGGTTGTGTGCTATACGATATAACCAGGTAGTAAACTTTGCTGAGGGCACATAGCCACCACAGGCTTTATGAATATTCAACCAAATATCCTGTACCATATCCTTAGCCTGCTCATCATCCCTGCACTGCCTATACACAAAACGATACAGTGGATTTTTATGACGATGATAGAGCTGTTCAAAAGCCGCAAAATCGCCACTGCGACAACGCACCTTCAACTGCTCATCACTAATATCCAAACTCACTACATTCAAAACTGTGTCCCTATTATTGATTCGTTGCGATTTAGTTTATCACGCAGCTGAAAATTAATTGTTTTTAAAATAATTTTTTATTTTAACCCGTTTATTTATTTTATGCGTTTATAGCTATATCCAGCTCATTTGATAAAAATAGTGCGGAAATTTTAATTTTAACGGATACAAAATTGCTATAAAAACTGCAGAAATAATCTTATGAAAAACTATCTCTGTATATTCCGACTTCTACTTTTTATACTGATGATGAGTAATCAAAATGTTCAGGCAAATGACGACGTAACTCGGCTATATGGGGAGGAAATTATGCCAGCACCCGATACAGTCAACTTAATAAAATTAATAAAAAAACATGCTTAAAAAAAATAGTACACCCAATACGCTTAGTGGTATTGCACTCGTCACAATATTGCTTATAAATTCTTTTGCTTTAGCAAGTGAAGAAGAATTAGACTCAGAAACTTTGTTTCTTGAAGCGAATCAATTATATAACGAGTATAAAGTGATGGAAGCGATAGCTAAATTGGAAAAAGCAGACAAAATAGCCCCCAACCATCCCAATACCATCGCTAATTTAGCAAGCTATTTGTTAGAGGCAAAATTATATAAAAAGGCAGCCAAGCATTATAAAAAACTAATGGTACTTGAACCGAATAATCCAAATGCAGAAACCTTTTATATCAATACTAAAATACTTTTATTTATTGAAAATAAACAATGTGATCAGGCAATTAATTTTATTAATAACCTGGTCACTAAAAAGGATGACAACGTATCATTGAATTGGAATTTAGGAACATGTTATCAGGATGTCGAGAATCATAAGGAGGCATTAAAACACTGGTTGCAAGTAAAAAAACTCGAACCTAAAAACATGCATGTTCAGACAAAAATAATTCAAGCGTTCCAAGGATTGCAGGAAATTGATAAGCGTGATGTTGCCATAGCAACTTTACTAAAAATGTATCAGGATAAATCTGACCCAAAATACATTGAAAAAAACTTATTTTGCCGTGAGCAATACAATATCGGCACCTATAAGGTGCTTGTTTTTCAATTTTTTGATCCCACCAAAAAAAATGGATTATTTACCCAGCCTTTTGATGTCGCTGATGATAATCAATATTTTTATAGATATGTAGTGACCGACAGTAGTGGAAAGGAAAAATTCTGGGTTTCTTTGGGTAGCTATAGACGCACAACAGAATTTGCTAGGCATGTAACAAAATCAATATCGGTTTCAGAGAGACTTTACCACCTTGACTATTACGATAAAGGTTCTCACGCCTTATATGGTATGTTCAATAAAAAGCCCAGTTATGATGAGATAAAGGATGAAGCACACGATATTATTGTTTCGCAATTGAAAAAAAGAGATGAATAAATAATTTAAATTTGGAGCGAAAATGAATAGATTTTTTATTGTTTGTATTATGGCTAGTGTTTACGGATGTAGTTCTGCTCAAAAAGGCTCAACAAGTCAAGATTATAAATTAATAGATGATCCTTGGAGAACAAACAAACAAAAACTAAGTGAAATTAAAAAGCAACAGGCACTCATTGAAATGCCTAAATCTATTTCATCTATTAAAGTAATACATCAAGTTTCTCCTCAATATCCAGAAGACGCAGCCAATAAATGCATTGAAGGAAAAGTAGATTTAGAATTTATTGTTCAAAAAGAGGGTAGTGTTAGCAATGTTTTGATAAAAAAAGCAGAACCCAATACATTATTCAATAAAGTAGCTATTGAAGCCATAAGACAATGGCGATTCAAACCCAAACTAATAGATAATCAATTAGTAGAACAAAAGGCACAGCAACAATTTATTTTTAATAAATCGGTCTCTTGTTCTTCTCAACCACCTGTAATGCAATTGAATAAGGACACAAATGCTTTATTTGTAAATCCTGATAATAATATATACCGATCCTCAGCAATTGATTTACTGTTAGTTAAAGGCCAAGAATTTCTAATTGAAAAAAAACCAAAAAGGGCTGAATATTACTTTGATAAAGCCATAGAGCAGTGTAAAGATCAGTATTATAGTGAAGGTAAACAGATTTTCGCAGCCCGATCTCAGACAGAATTACTCTACTATCTTATGTTTTATGGATTAACGGGGTTAGCAGGAGATAACGAGGTTATTGTTATCGAACCATCTTGTGCCGAAGCGTTATACCATAAAGGTTTCACTCAATTAGAGCTTGGTCAAATTGATAGCGCAATAAATTATCATAAGAAAGCAATAGCCATGTCTCCTCTTAATTCTAAATTTCTTTCGGAGTTAGGCCATATCTATCATCTACAAAAAGATTGGAAAAATGCTTTAGACATTTTTACTGAATCAGAAAATTACGCGGGAATTTATTCTCCACCCGAGGTAAGGCAACAGGAGTTATTGCGAGCAAAAAGAGGTATGGGTTATAGCCTAATAGAAACGGGGGCGCTGGAAAAAGCCAAAACAAAGTATGAAGAATGTCTTGAAATTGATAGTAACGATAAAATATCCTTAATGGAATTGAAATATATCAATAATATGCTTAAAAAACAGGCCAATATTTTAAATTGATGAATTAGGAACGCGCATGAAATATCTTGAGCAATTTGGAGGTGAAGCTTTAACCTCACCCAATGCAATGTGTGACTAAAGTCCCACTTCCAATTTGAAAGTGGTTAACTTTATTTCATGAGCGTTCCTTAGGAACGAGGATTTAATAATATGCGAAAGTTTGACGTAGGATTTTTGTTCGTCTTCAAGGCGTAGCAACAGGCGCATAGCAAGCTACGCAACTGTTGCTACAACGCAGAAGACGGACAAAAAGACAAGTCAAAATTCGTATATTATTGAATCCTCGTTCCTTAGCTTGTCATTCCTTTCAACCAAG
>CAYNRB010000224.1:0-5284 GCA_964399475.1 uncultured Methylomarinum sp. | reverse complement strand
TTAAGGTGTAATCATCTGTCTTTCACGTTTATGACAACCGATTTTTGAAATTTTCATAGCCAAATTCTTTAACAATATTCAATTCATCAGTTTCAGAATTCCATAGCGCAATAGCAGGCAATTGTGTTCCATTAAAAGTAGTTGTTTTTACCATTGTGTAATGGCTCATATCCTCAAATATGAGGCGCTGACCGACTTTCAAGGGTTGATTAAAATTATAGTCTCCAATAACATCACCAGCTAAACACGTTAAACCACCTAATCTATAAGTATAAGGTTGTTTTAAAGCTTCATCTGCTTCTTTTATTTTAGGCTTATAAGGCATTTCCAGCACATCAGGCATATGACAGGTTGCTGATATATCGAGAATAGCAAGATCAAGTTGATTCCAGCTTAAGTCCAATACTTCACAACATAAAACACCCGTGCCTATTGCGATCGCTTCACCCGGTTCCAAATAGACTTGAACTTGATAACGCACTGAAAATTCTTTGATTAGATCAATCAATTTATCTAACGGATAATCTGGTACTGTAATGTGATGCCCACCGCCAAAATTGACCCATTGCATTTGTCCTAATATGTGAGAAAATTTTTCTTCTACAATTTTCACTGTACGCTCCAAAGGTTCAAAGCCCTGTTCACAAAGGGTATGAAAATGCAGACCATTTATTCCTTGTAATGAAGATTCATCCAGTTGTGATAGAGTTATACCTAGACGCGAACCAGGTGCACAGGGATCATATATTGCTACTGAAGCTTCTGAGTGCTCAGGATTAATACGCAAACCAAACTGGAGTGTGGGTCTTTTAGATTGAGCAGCTTTTATCAGCGATTGAAAACGTTTCCATTGACTGCATGAATTAAACACTACATGATCTGCAAATTTTAATATTTCAATCAGTGATGATTGGCTATAAGCCGCTGAAAAAACATGGATTTCGCCTGAATAAAATTCATTTGCCAGCATAGCTTCATGCAAGCCACTAGTGCAGGTACCATTTAAATATTGGGCTGTCAGAGGGGCAAGATGCCACATCGAAAAGGCTTTTAAGGCTGCTAATACTTTAGCGCCACTCTCATCTGCCAGATATTTTAGAATTTTAAGATTTCGTTCTACAGCTATCTCATCAACGACAAAGCAAGGTGAAGGCAATCTTGTCAAATCCAGCTTAGAAAAGTCCGTAAACTGCATAATCTTAATCTAGATTAAACTCGTCTAATTCTATGACATTCCAAGGTAGTCCGTGTTGCTTCATATCTGCCATAAAGGGATCTGGATCAAATTGTTCTATATTCCAGACCCCTGGTTTTTTCCATTTGCCTTCAACAATCATTTTGGCACCAATCATTGCGGGCACACCGGTTGTATATGAGATTGCCTGAGACTGTACTTCCTGATAACAGTCTTGATGATCTTTAATGTTATAGAGATAGATCAGTTTTGACTGACCATCTTTTACACCTCGCACAACACATCCAATACAGGTTTTCCCTTTAGTCCGAGATCCCAGAGTGGAAGGGTCAGGTAATAATTGAGCTAAAAATTGCACGGGTACAATTTGTTGTCCATTATAATCTATGGGTTCAATTCCGGTCATACCTACATTTCCTAATACTTCTAAATGTTTTAGATAATTATCAGAAAAACTCATCCAGAATTGAGCACGTTTTAGGCTGGGAAAATGCTTACTTAAAGATTCAAGTTCTTCATGATACATTCGATAAATATTGTAGCGACCTACATTTTCGGGACAGGTAAATTGTGCTTTTTTTGATAAGGGTGGACTAGATACAAATTGACCACCTTCCCAATGTCTACAGGTAGCTGTTATCTCACGGATATTGATTTCTGGGTTAAAATTGGTTGCAAAGGGATAACCATGATCGCCACCATTGACATCAATAATATCCAATTCATGAATCTCATCAAAATAATGTTTTGCAATATAAGCAGTAAATACATTGGTTGCACCAGGATCAAACCCACTACCTAGCAAGGCTGTTAATCCGGCCTTTTCAAATCTTTCCTGATACGCCCATTGCCAGCTATATTCGAATTTAGCGGTATCCAGTGGTTCATAATTTGCAGTATCCATATAATGAACACTGGCTTCAAGACAGGCATCCATAATGCTTAAATCCTGATAAGGTAACGCAACATTGATGACTAATTCTGGCTGCTCTTTTTTAAGCAAAGCCGATAATTCGGCTACATTATCAGCATTGACTTGTGCAGTACGAATTGTCCCTGGCACTTGTTCAGCAATTGCCTTACATTTTGATTCTGTGCGACTGGCCAGAATTATTTCACTAAAAACATGGGGTAACTGTGCACATTTATGGGTGACTACACTACCAACCCCGCCGGCACCCAGTATCATAATTTTTGTCATGAGAATTCTCTATCGTTCAAAATAAGTATATCCACTCAAAATTTTACTAAATGCCTTGAGCATTTTCTGACGCATTTCAACAGTAATTTTCCCCGATCGCACGGCCTGTTCGGCGATACAGCGGAACTGTTCTTGTATAATCTTTGGATCATATTCTACGTAACTAAGCACATCTGCAATACTATCACCCTGAAACTCATGTACAAAATCAAAACTTCCATCTTCATTGATATTAACACTAACCACATTGGTATCGCCAAATAAGTTATGTAAATCTCCCAGCGTTTCCTGATAAGCACCGACTAAAAAAACCCCCATATAATAATCTTCACTTTCTCGCAACGCATGTAATTTCAGGGTCTTTTGTTGACCTTTAGGACTGGAAAAATTATCTATCTTTCCGTCACAATCACAGGTAATATCTGCTAGAACAGCATTTCTTGTAGGCTCTTCATTTAGACGGTGAATAGGCATCACTGGAAATATTTGATCAATCGCCCAAACATCCGGCAATGACTGAAAGACACTAAAGTTTCCGTAATAAATGTCAGATAGCAGTTCCGGTAATTTTTCTAGTTCTGGTGATATGCGTTTAGCTTGAGGCATGAGTTGAGTAATACGTTCCAGTATTGCTAAATTAATATTTTCCGCCAATGCCCGATCCGATATACTCGCTTGTCCCCGATGAAATAAGTCCCGCACTTCCTCTTGATAGTACAATGAATCGTTGTAACATTCTTGAAGATTATCAACTGTTATATCATTCAAAACGGTATATAAATTAATTAATAAATCATGACTTTCTTCAGCTAATGAAACGGGTAACACATTAGGCTTTTTACTCCTGACATCCAGAATATTAAACAGTAGCATTGATGAATAAGCCACTAATGCACGACCTGATTCTGTGATAATAACCGGATGGGCAATCTTTAATGGGTCAAGCGTTTCCTGTATAGTCTCAATAATATTAGTACAGTATTCATCTAATGCATAATTCATACTGTGAGTAGTATTAGTTTGAGAACCTTCATAATCTACCGCTAGGCCACCGCCCAAATCAAGATATCCCAAAGGAACACCTTCTGCGATTAATCCTGCATAAAAACGACAAACTTCTGAAACACCTCTTCGTATATTTAGTATATTTGGAATCTGAGAACCTAAATGGCAATGTAATAATTGCAAACAATGCAACATTTTTGCTTCTTTCAATTTTCTAACAATAGTTAATAAGGCATTGGTAGAAAGGCCAAAAAGAGAACGATCACCACTGTCTTGTTTCCAATGACCTTCCACAGACGACGCCAGTTTAATACGCACTCCGATCAATGGTTCAATTTCAAGAGCACGACTTCTTTCCAGAATAACAGTTAATTCAGATAGCGTTTCCAGTACAAAAAAACAAGAAATCCCCATTTTTCGGGCATAGAGACCTAAGTCAACAAAACTGGCATCTTTATAGCCGTTACAAATAACTAAGCTTTCATGATCTTGTAATTGTGACAGTGCAATGATCAACTCAGCTTTACTTCCCGCTTCCAGTCCATAATGATAACGGCTGCCGAAAGCTGCAATTTCCTTAACAACATGACATTGTTGATTCACCTTTATAGGATAAACGCCACGGAAATAATTTTTATAGTTGGTCTTCTTTATCGCTATCGAAAATGCTTGATTTAATTGTTTGATGCGTTGATCTAAGAGATTTTCTATGCGAAGCATGACTGGCATTTCCAGATCACGCTGTTTCATACCCTTCACAATTTCCATCAGGGAAACAGAAGCTTGTTTTCCATTTTTATTAACACTTACAACAACTTCACCTTCATCCGAAATCTTAAAAAAATCCAGTCCCCAATCACGGATTCTATACAAATCTTCGCTGTGTTTAGCACTCCATGATTGGGAATTTTTATTCTTAAATTCGAGAGTTGTCATATTTAATGTTTTCTGCATAATTGCGCATTATACTTCGCAAATTTACCGTTACGAAACTGATAATGAATTATTATTGTTGTTACTGGCATAGTTCTAAAATACATAATTTGGAAAGCGAACGATATAACTTCGGCAACAGTTGCACAGTTAAGCCACGCCTCGGTATTTGCTACGTTATTCTACATACACTCCCCTGTCCTAGGAGTCTGCCCAAGAACCAACATATTACTAAGTCGACA
Organism: uncultured Methylomarinum sp.; assembly: GCA_964399475.1. GTDB lineage: Bacteria > Pseudomonadota > Gammaproteobacteria > Methylococcales > Methylomonadaceae > QPIN01. The sequence continues at coordinate 708 of CAYNRB010000224.1, read as the reverse complement.
CACAGCATATAGTGTTTAAATTAAATTCAAACACAATATAATGTGCTTTTTTTTGGTTGCTGTTCTCGGACAGCCTCCTAGAGAAAATTCCAACGTATATATTAGTTGAAGATAAACAATAATATTGCTCTAACTGAAGTTTCCCAGTTTTTAAATTAACAGAAGCCGCAATGCACAAGGCTTTGTTATTTTAGTTGCTGTTGCTCTAAATAGAGCAAACCCCAATTTAAATGGCTTCTCTTTATACGTCACGGCGAAAATAATTGGGAAACTTCAGTTGCTCTAATTATCAATCATACTCCGCGTGCATTCCTATAAGCAAAGAGTAAAATTCATCACAATCATTTCTATATTTGTTTCTTAAACAATCCTCAGAAAGCTAATATTTCCTATACTTTAACTGTATCCACTATAAAACTCAGAGCAACCGTCACTGATATTGGATTAACGGGCAGCCTGTGTAGCGCAGCGAAATCCGAGAAGGAATGATACGACTGCCCCTGGATTCCGCTACGCTCCATCCAGGCTACATTGATGACATGTCTGAGTGGCTGTCGGTCTCCATGTTCCCCCTGGGATTTATAGCGAATACCTTTAACTTTTATTTATCAATGATTGAGAAATTTTCATCTATATGCCCCAGACTACGGAGTAAAAAATAAATAACTGATTCATTCTAACTTGGCCAAGATCTTAATTAGACTAAAC
>CAYNRB010000223.1:0-5287 GCA_964399475.1 uncultured Methylomarinum sp. | reverse complement strand
CTTGAAAAGAATATCAATGAACAGTAATCCAATCAATAGCATGGCCAAAAGAAATTTTCTTGTTAAAAGTCTTATCTGGCCTTTAATGATTTTTATTTTAGCTTCCTGTAGTGCTGTTAGCCCTTGGGAAAGAGGTAATCTGGCAAAATCACGAATGTCTTTAAATCCTCTGCCCATGCAAACAAATCTACGTTTGCATATCTACGGCAGCAGAGAAGCCGCTGCCGCAATAAATGTCGGTGGTGGCGGTGGATGTGGCTGTTTCTAAGATGGAGATCAAGCATGAAAACAAAGCCTTACAAGCATTAACATCTGCCGCATTAGTATTACCCGGACTCATTGCTGCACCTGTAGAGGCTATGGAAACAGAGAGTATTGATTTTCAATACAGCCACTATCAAGAAGGCAAAAGAACCATCATTGGTGTACCCAACAATCGTGATCCCATTGAAGTAGAAACCATTCATCTTTCTAGCCAATTGACGCTAACAGAGAGAATTAATTTTGCCTTTGATTATATTCAGGACACTTGGTCCGGAGCCACTCCAGTCACCACCTCTCCAGTTGTCGCCGGAGGTAATGCAGCCATTGAAGTTGATTCAGAGAATGGATTGACTACAGTAGGTGCTTCGCCGATTATCCTTTCTGAAATTGCATTTGACCAAGATTTAAAACCACTGCAATTCAGTATTGATCAAGATCAACTGGTAGACGACCGAGTGGTTCATGTCCTTTCTTCAGCATCGCCTGAAACTCGTAAACAAGGAAATTTTAAATTAGGATACCAATTCGATAATGCTGAACTTGATTTATTAGGCGGTATATCACTGGAAAATGACTTTGAATCTTATTTCGGTGGCTTAAACGGGCGCTGGGATTTAAATCAGAAACTCACCAGTTTGAAAGCTGGGTTTAGTTATACCGACAATTATACAGCAGCTATTATTGATCATGATACATCCCCTTACATTACTAAAACTGCTTTTAAAGACCAGATCATATTTCGCGGGGGATCTGAGATTTTTAAAGGTCGCCAGCAAAGCTGGGCTGGCACCTTAGGTGTTACCCAAATCCTGAATAAAAACGCATTGTTTGATGCCAATTTCAGCTATACCCATAGTAGTGGTTTTCTTGAAAATCCCTACAAATTAGTCACCGTGATATTTATTGATCCGGAAAGCTTGAATAATGCTCAGGGAATAATTACTGGTAATGTGCAGTCACTACAAGAGCAACGCCCCGATTCACGTAATCAATGGGCTATTAGTGGAAAATATATTCAATATATTAATCCACTCAAAGCTGCTCTGCATTTAAACTACCAATTTTCTATTGATGACTGGGGTATAAATGCACATAGTATGGAAGCACAATGGGTACAACCACTCTGGTCAGGCTGGACTATAACACCACGAATGCGTTATTACAGTCAAAGTTCGGCAAAATTCTACCAACCCTATCTGACTTCCAACCAAGCTTTTCGTCAAATTGCAGTCGATGAAAATGGTCGCGAAATCTGGGTGGATTCTGTTAACCCAGATAATGGCATAGAATATTTTCGGGATGATAATTTTAATCTGGTTGATGAGGTGGGAAACCTGGTTGATGAAAGTACTTTGAACATTCGGAATAAGAATGTTCCATTTGACCCTAAAAAATTACCCGATAATTTTTCTAGTGACCATCGCCTTTCAGGATTCGGCTCTTTAAGTGGAGGTATTATTTTAAGCAAAAAATTTACCCGTGGCATCAATCTTGAAGCTGGATTCGAGTACTATACCCATGCAGGCGACCTGAAACTAGGTGGTGGCGGTGAAGGCTCTTATGCTGATTTTGATTTTTTTGTTGCTAGTGCTGGAATAAAAGTGAATTTATCAGCTATTAGTAGTATGAGCGGAGATCATTTACATCACTCTACTAAGCATCAACAACATAACCACAACGCTCCTGCTGGTCTGAGTTTTTCTCACATGATCTCAGAAGCTGATAGCTGGATGATAGGCTACAAGTTCATGTATGGTAATCGTGAAGGATCAATGTTGCACGGCAGCCAATCAGTAAGTGATCAGGAAATTGTTGCCAATGCGTGCAGTAAGCAAGATCTATGTCGTTTTACTATGGCTGATATGAATATGAGCATGCATATGCTCAACATTATGTATGCCCCAACCGATTGGTTGAATCTAATGTTAATGCCTCAATTTGTTGAGAAAGACATGCACATTAGAGAATTAGAAGGACGACCACCTGCTAGGCTAGATACGCATGAACATACAGGTATTGGTGGTCATGCAACGGGTGGCGTGGGTGATACATCCTTAGTCGCCTTGTTTAAATTATGGGAAACACCTAAACACAAATTGCATATGGGTATGGGTGTTAGCATGCCAACAGGCGATGTTGAATTGGAATTCAGACGGGTTGCGCGAGAAGATGGTGGAATCGTTCATTTTGGAATGCAGTTAGGCAGTGGAACCTGGGATCTTCTCCCCAGTATTACTTATAATGGTATGCAGGATGATTGGTCGTGGGGCGCTCAAATCAGCGGAACAGCCCGACTTGGAAATCGAAATACTTCAGGTTATCGACTAGGCGACCTATTTCAGGGTACAGCCTGGGGTAACTATAATATTACGCCATGGTTATCCGCATCAATCCGTGGTATCTATACGGCTAAAGGTTCGATCAAAGGTGATTTTAATACCTTTAATCGTCGTAGCGGCCCCATGGATTTTCCTGCTAATTATGGTGGACGTTTTTGGGATATTGGCTTTGGGGTCAGTGCCCGAATGTTACAGGGTGATTTAGCGGGTAACAGTGTTAGTTTCGAATGGTTGCAACCTGTTAGCGATGATTTTAATGGCTATCAACTGGAACGGGATGGTGCATTGACTGCTGCCTGGAGTTATGCATTTTAAAGTGGTTATTTTATGCATTTTTTAGGCTAACTCAGTATTTCACCGAGACCCAAATGGTGGGTTACGTTTTTTCGCTACGCTAAAAAATCTCACCCACCCTACATTTCCCTTCTTCTCGGGACGTTATAGCATCTTTAATTGTAGGTTGAATGAGATTTTTAGCGTAGCGCAAAAACGAAATCCGACCATCATAATAATGTCGGATTTCGATAATGTGCTTCAATCATTTCTATTTTTAGAGTGTAGTTAATGCAGTTATACGATTATGAATTTAAAGCCATGGGCACTGCTTGCTCCATTAAGTTTTATGCTAAAAATTCTATTAAATCCAAGCAAATATCGAAAGCTATAATTGATGATGTCAATCGACTGGAAGAAGATTATTCTCGTTATCGTCCAGACAGTATTTTATCTAAAATCAATCGAATAGCAGCAAAGGGTGGATGCATAACAGTCAACCAAGAAACAGCCAGCTTATTAAATTATGCAGCAACTTGTTACCAACAAAGTGATGGGTTATTTGATATTACCTCGGGTATATTACGACAAATCTGGAATTTTAAAAATCAAGTCATACCCTCTCAACAGCAGATAGATTTAATCTGCAAAAATATTGGCTGGCAAAACTTGAACTGGTCTGAACCGGAACTTGAATTTCCTAAACCCGGAATAGAACTGGATTTTGGAGGCATAGTTAAAGAGTATGCAGTAGACCGTGCGGCTGTAATCGCTGAAAATCTAGGTATGAAATATGGCATGATTAATCTGGGAGGCGATATTCGGGTTGTTGGCCCACAATATAATGGTGAAGCCTGGTTAATTGGAATTAAACTGCCGGATAATAAACAGCATACACTAGAAAAAATCTATCTAAGTCGTGGCGCATTAGCCAGTAGTGGTGATTATGAACGTTGCATAACCGTTAACAATAAACGTTACGGACATGTGTTCAATCCTAAAACTGGCTGGCCAGTTAGTCATTTAACTGCAACCAGCGTAGTGAGTGACTTATGTGTGGTGGCCGGAAGTGCTGCAACCATTGCTATGTTAAAAGAAAAACAAGGAACAGACTGGCTTGCACAACTTGGATTACCTTATTTATGGGTAGATACTCAAGGCCATAGCGGCGGAACACTTTTAAACAGGAATAGACAATGACCAATGGCTTAAGTAGCTGGGGACGAACTGGCCTGTATATTACAGTATTTATTGCCGGTGCTTCGGTGATGGTAATCGAATTATTAGGTACCCGACTGATTGCTCCTTTTTATGGTGCCAACTTATATGTCTGGTCTTCATTGATCGCCGTCGCAATGATTGCTTTAGCTAGTGGTTATTTTATTGGCGGAAAGTGGTCAAATAGAGCGCAACAAACCGGATTATTATTAATAATCGCTTTAGCCGCAGTTTTAACCTTAATCATTCCTTGGCTGACTCATCCCGTATTATTAGCAACTGATTCTTTGGGTCTGCGTGGAGGCACATTCGCCAGTGCCTTAATATTGTTCTCTCCCAGTCTAAGCATACTGGGAATGGTCAGCCCATTTGCGATTAAATTAGCTACGGTTCGTCTGGAAGGTGTTGGTTCCAGTGCGGGTACACTTTATGCAATCAGTACTGTTGGTAGTGTAGTTGGCACTTTATTACTGGGATTTTTTTTATTCCCCTTGATTGGCTCAAGAGAAATATTAATTGGACTAGGCATCATTTTAAGCATACTCGCTCTATTAATTGCCTTGTATGAGCAAAAAAATTGGCCATTTCCCATGCATTATGGCCTTGTGTCGTCTTGGCAATACTCGGCGTCTGCTTATTGCCACAAATAGTCAATGCGGGATATTCCAAAGTAAAGGCTGAGAAATTCAACATACGTTCAGAACAGGAAAGCTTATATGGATGGGTACGGGTCATTGATGGCCCAGAACGTGATCTACGTTTTTTAAGTTCTGATGCCTCAATGATTGGTGCAGCCAGTATTTCAACCGGAAAAAGTCTACTCGCTTATCAACAGATTGTCAGCCTGATACCGGCTTTAAAACCACCTATGCAAAAAGCCTTGATTATTGGTTTGGGTGCCGGACATATGGCCAATCAACTCAATCAAAAATATAACATCGAAGTGGATACACTGGAAATTGGTCCTGCTGTTGCGACAGCAGCCGTGGATTATTTTGGATTCAAATCATCAGGTATTGATATTATTGGTGATGCGCGTTATCAAATCCGGCATTTACCCAGAGGGTATGATCTCATTATTCACGATTGTTTCACAGGCGGTTCGGAACCCTCGCATTTATTAACTAAAGAAATATTGGTTCAATTACGCAGTTTATTAAATGAACAAGGTATTCTTGCCATCAACTTTGTAT
>CAYNRB010000222.1:0-5346 GCA_964399475.1 uncultured Methylomarinum sp. | reverse complement strand
GTATTATTTAATCTTAGCGCCTTTATTAATAAAATTATGCTAGCAGAACGATTAAAATCAATCATTTTTATTACAATAGTTTTTTTGTTATTTAGCTCTCTATCATCAAATGCTCAAGCGATTAGCTACAGCTACGATAATATCAACAGGCTAACTAATGTAACCTATGATGATGGGAGTAAAATTGATTATAGCTATGATGCAGTAGGAAATTTGTTAACCACAGTCTATTTTGCTGCTTCTTTTGATACCGACAATGATGGTATTCCTGATAGTACAGATAATTGCCCCTCAGTAAGTAATCCGGGGCAAACAAATACGGATAGTGATAGTCTGGGCAATGCTTGTGATATAGACGATGATAACGATGGCATGCCAGATACATGGGAATTGTTGTTTGGATTAAATCCTTTAGATAGTAATGATGCCAGTTTAGATGGCGACAACGATGGCTTGACTAATTTAGCAGAATATAACGCGAATCGAAATCCTACTATTAATGAAGCCGCTATTATAATACAGCCTATTTTAATGTTGTTAAAACAATCCTCGGATTAGAACCATGAAAAGCCTCTGCTATTTTGAACAATAATTAAGGGTGAGTTTTTTTGAATTTGCGTCAATTATTTTTAAACGATTAATAAAAAGTTTTGGATCTGTGATGAATCTAGCAAGTAAAAGTGCAAGCTGATGAATAAAAAATCCTGACTCAAAAGGATTTTTACCTGGCGAGGGTTTCTATTCTTGGAAAGCCTTAAAGTGAGTCTTTAGGAGTGAGGATTTAATAATATCCGAAAGTTTGGCGCAGGATTTTTGTTCGTCTTCAAGGCGTAGAAACGGGCGCATAGCGAGCTATGCAACTGTTTCTACAACGCAGAAGACGGACAAAAAGACAAGCCAAGATTCGGATATTATTAAATCCTCGCTCCTTAGTCATTACGCAAATCATTATTACATTTGTTAGGACTTTCATATATTTTAGAAATAGGCTTGATTTCTACTCTTGGATACGATGATTCAAGTAATAATCGTATCCAAAGAAACAACTAAAAAATAAAAACTCAGAGTTTGAGAGTACAAAGAAAACCAGTTCCTAAGCTGTTTAACTATACTATTTTTTCGAAAATATTTAGCCTATTACAAATGAGAAGAATATAACCATGAGTTTTATTTTAAGAATCAGTTTACTGACTATCATTCTATGCTTTATAAACACAGTAACCCTAGCTAATACAGACTTCACAGGTAATGTCACGTTTTCAGAAGCATTGCTGAAAACTAAAGCAACCAGCCCAACTCCAGGGTTTTATCGCGCGATACTTCCTCTTGCAACCCAAGACGGTGGCTCACTTAACAGATCCGCATCAGAAAACCTGATAACACCCTCTAGTCTACGCAAAGACAGTTTACAAGCCATGGCTAAAACCCTGGCGACGACTGCACCCTCAGCACCCGCATCCATCCAGGAACTGGCGCGCGCTTTAAAACATGACCCAGACCTGATTTATGAATTTGTTCACGACAACATCAATTATTACCCCATCTGGGGGTTACAAAAAGGGGCGCTGGGCGCACTGATCGATGGTGAAGGCACCGCATTTGATCAAGTCACACTGATGATTGAGTTATTACGCGCATCAGGCTACACAGCCAGTTACCAAAAAGGAAAGGTGGAAATTACCGGCCAACAGGCACGCACATGGTTTGGCTTCGATAGCTTATCAATTTGTCCCATCCTCCTGCTAATCGCACAAGCACAAATTCCACAAAGTGCTGTTATTGCCAGCCAAGGCGTCAATTGTCCAGGCGGTACGGCTGATTTAGTCAGTTTGCAAATTGAACATATATGGGTAAAAGTCAATATTAATGGGACTGAATATGTCTTTGACCCCAGCTTCAAAGAACTGGACATAAAAAATGGCATCAACCTCATTACCGCATCCGGCTACAATGCAGCGAATTATTTAGCAGCCGCCCAAAGCGGTGCCACTATCAACAATGATTTTGTTCAAAACCTGAACAGTAATAATATACGAAATAATCTGGCGACCTATACTCAAAATCTTATCAGCTATATTCGTAACAATGCTGCTGATGCAGACCTGAGGGATATCATAGGCGGCAGTTTAATAAAACCACTGGGTGCTATTTCTCCATTACGTCAAACATCTTTGCCTTATCAAGCGAGTGGAACTTCGCTGACCGAATGGTCTGGCGAAATCCCTGATTCCTATCGAGCAACACTCACAATACAATATCAGGGGATAGATGAAATACTCAGTTCAGATGCTATTTACGGTAAACGCCTAAGTCTGTTCTTTAACCCAGCAAACCAACCTGAATTACGACTAGATGGGACATTACTTGCAACAGGGACATCGACAACACCCGACAGCATAACAACCGTCAATTTTGACATAAAGCATAATGCCTATGCTTCAACTGCGATCAATCAACAATTTCCTCAGCAAATCAAAGCTGGTGGATCCTACATTATCTCCAATGGCTGGGGCTCTGTTAATCGTCCGATGCTGGATCACCACCAAACACTATTAAATAAAAACAGTGCCGCTGGAAATAGTGCTACTTCGGAAGCGGTGTTAGGCGAAAGCCTCTCAACCATAGCCTACGCCTGGCTGGCAGAAATTACTGCCGCATCAAATCTCATCGATCAAATAACCGACACCATCACCCTTTATCATCACCAAATAGGCATAACCGGTCAAAATGAAGGTCCTTATGTCGACTTACCCGGCAATGTAGTCTCATCAATCAGCAAAACCGATGATTCAGCCGCTGCAACGGGTGCATTCTGGTCAAAAGGCACCCATAACAGTATATTTGAATCGCTGGCTGTCGAGCAAATAGCGGGGGTGAGCGCCGTATCTACCGTTAAATTGATTGATATTGCCAATGATCAGGGATTGCCTATTTATAACGCCACCCAAGCAAATTACACCAGTAATGTAGCGCCTTTTTTAGATGCTTCCTGTAACAATCAATTAGCTAATTTTCAAAATGCCATTAACACCAACAATCAACGCCTGATAGTACCCAGTCGATGTGACATTGGTGAGCAGAATTGGACAGGTGTCGGCTACTTTGCTATAGATAGCAATGGAAACGGCATACTTTCAGCCATCAGTGGCGACCTGGCTGGTGCATTTTCATCAAGTCCGCAGACTTCAGCAGCCGTTAATGTCAACGCCAGTGATAATAATACCTTTGCAAGCCATACAGAAAGCAATCAAGAAAGTGGCACAACATTTGGCGACCCTATTGATATCTTCAAAGGCAATTATTTATTCAGCCATCAGGATATAACACTTGGCAATGGCAACTTCCCCTACAGCTTAAGCTTTCAACGTTTCTATAGCTCCAGTAGCCAACAGTTATCCGTATTAGGCAAGGGCTGGACTCATAATTTTGATGTCAGCGCCAGTACGGGGGTCGATGGCTTTCAGGGCATGGGTGAAGACTCACCCATAGATGCCGCCAGCAGTATTATCGAAACACTGATCTCATTTGACCTATTAAAAGACAGCGCAAAACCCACCGATAAAATCGTCATTGCCGCCATAGGTCAACGCTGGTTTGCCGATCAATTATTAAACAATACCGTCATCGTTAAAAATGGCCAGAACTCCGAGCTATTCGTCAAGTTACCCAATGGCGAATACAATGCCCCGCCTGGACGCGCATCAACGCTAATAAAAAACAACGATAACAGCTACAGCTACCAAACGCTGGATAAAATCCAAATCAATTTCCAAATCAATGGCAAGGTCGCAGAATGGGTGCATCCCACTGGTTCGAAAATACAATTTAACTATAACGGAAATCTACTAACCAGCGTAAAAAATAGCGTGGGTCGTGAACTCAGTTTTAGCTATGTAAACAATCAATTGACGCAAATTTCAGATGGACAGGGACGAGCCGTACAGTATGAACAAGATGCCAGTCATGATCTGACAAAATTTACCGATGCCAACGGTGAAATAACTGTCTACGAATACGACCAGCCAGGGCGAATGACAAAACTGTTTTATCCCTCTCGCCCCAATCAACCGTTTATTAGTAACAACTACGATACCCTGGGACGTATACAAGCCCAATCCAACGCCAATAATCAAACTTGGAATTATTATTTTGCTGGCTCGCGTTCAGAAGAGCAAGACCCAACAGGCGCCAGTAAAATCCGCTATCAAAATCACTACGGCAGTCCAACCCGATTAATTGACGAAACAGGCAGAGAAACCATCAATCGCTATGATGGACAAAACCGAATCAGACAAACCACACAAGTAGAAGGCAACGCCATTGTCTATAGCTATGACGATCAAAGTTGTGGCGGCAGCACCCAGCAATGCAATCATCAAATAAGCAGCATCACAGCAACAGCCAAGCCAGGTTCGCCCTTAACCCCCTTAACCCAGACATTCACTTACCACTCGGTTTTTGGCAAAATATTAACCTCCATCGATGCACGGGGAGCCACTACAGACTATAGTTACGATGCACAAACTGGAGAACTACTATCAGTCGCCTTACCCGCTGATCAAGCCCAAAATCGGTCGCAACGTAGCTTTAGTTATGACACCTACCCCTCTACACTAGGTAATTTTACCTTACTGGGTTCACGCACGGACAAAATCAGTAACACAGAATCAAGCACTCGAACATACAGTTATGACACTGCAAATCACTTTGTCCCCCAAACTATTACCGTCGATGCCGGTGGATTAAACCTAACCACCACATCAAACTATGACAGCATCGGTAATCTTATCCAAATTGATGGGCCTAGAACGGATAAAAATGATATCACCAGTTTCAGCTATGAAAATGAACGTCGACTCACCACTATCACCAATGCCCTAGGCAATCAAACCCTCAATGCTTACGATGCGGATGGTCATTTGATACGTCAGGCTGCTAAAATTGATACCCAATGGCAAGTTAGTTGTACCGACTATACCCCAACAAAAAAAATCGACAAAGCCTGGGGTCCCTCGTTAACAGCTTCCGCCACACTATGTCCAACACAAATAGCACCTGTAGCAGTCACAAACTTTGTCTATGATGCCATTGATCGAATCTCGATACTTACTAATCAATTGCCTACCCAGGAAGGTGGAGCACGTTCAAGCAAAACCGAGTATTATGCTGATGGAAGAACCCAACGAATCATCCGCGACTTTGGCGGCACATTGCAACAGAATGCATCAACCTACAGCTATACCCCCAACGGTCAGGTAGAAACCATAACCGATGCCAAAGGCAACCCCACGCGCTATGAATACGATGGATTTGAACGCATAGCTTCTACAAGATACCCCGAAGCCA
>CAYNRB010000221.1:0-5351 GCA_964399475.1 uncultured Methylomarinum sp. | reverse complement strand
TATAAAATATTAAGATAACATTTTTCATATCGCGACTGGGGCAGTCACAAAAAAAGGAATTTTTCCTGATGAGCTTACGTTATCAAATTAGTATCCGAATAGTCTTCATTTCCTTGAGTATTTTGTTGCTGGGAGGGTCTATTAGTATTTGGCAAGCACGACAGGCTGTCAGTAAAGAGGTCGATTCTTCCATTAACTTGGCATTACAACTAATCAAAATAGGTATTGGTAGCAATAAAATCAAGCAAACAGATTGGATGTTTCGCTTGAGTAGCTTAGAGCAAACACGACATTTAACTATTCAACTTAAAAAATCCTCTGGCGAGATTATCAATATTACTAGCCAACAGCAACCCTTTAAAAAAAATAAAACAGCGCCTGAATGGTTTATCAATCTAGTCGTTAGTAAATATCCAAAAGTAGAATATAAAATTGATTTGTTTAATAACAAAGTAATCACGCTTATTATTCAGGCAGATCCACTTGATGAAATTGCAGAGGTCTGGGATGAATCCATTGCTTTTTTTAGTAGCTTATTGCTATTGGTTTCACTGATGTTTATTTCTGTCCATTTAGTGTTTAATAAAACTTTTATTGCGATTCAATCTATCGTCAAGCATCTTAAGAACATAGAAACTGGTGAATATCAGCATAAACTATCAGGATTTTCTACACAGGAATATGCTGAAATAGCAGCCGCAATTAATCACATGACTGATGTGTTGGATAGCACACAGCAACAAAACCGAGCATTAACTCAACATTCTCTGAAAATTCAGGAAGAAGAAAGGCAGTATTTATCGCAGGAACTACACGATGAATTTGGTCAATCCTTGACCGCCATTAAAGTGATGGCAGTAACTGCGATGCATGAGTCATCCGATATTCAGAAAATAAGCCCCTCTATTGTCGATATTTGTGATCATTTAATGATTGTGCTTCGATCTATGATGAAACAGTTACACCCTTTAATTTTGACCGAACTGGGGTTAAAAGCCACTCTGGAAGATATGGTTGATCATTGGCAGGAGAGAAACTCAGAGATTTGTTTTAGTTTGTTTTGTGATGATGGGGTAGATAGTATTGAACAAACCATTTTAATACAAGTTTTTAGAGTGATTCAGGAAAGTCTGACTAATATCAATCGCCATGCCTGTGCGAGTATGGTTTCGATAAAACTGGATATCAAGACGGCTCCCGATAGACTCAGTGTGGTGATTACTGATGATGGACAAGGCTTTAATCCAGATCAGATTGAATCAGGCTTTGGTCTGTTAGGTATGGAAGAAAGAATCAAGTCATTAGGCGGTTCTTTTAATTTACAGTCTAAAACTAGTGAAGGCACACGAATTAGTGTGCAAATCCCCTTGTTATGAATAATAAAATTAAAGTATTGTTAGTGGATGATCATGCCGTAGTCAGAGCAGGTTTTAAATTATTGTTAGCCACTTCAGCTAATATTGAGGTCATCGCAGAAGCGGATCGGGGCGAGCAAGCAATTCAGCTCTATCAAAAGCATCAACCTGATATTATTGTACTGGATTTATCCATGCCAGGAATCGGGGGTCTAGAAACTATTCAGCGGATTATAAAAAGAGATAAAAAAGTTAAAATTCTGGTGTTTAGTGTTCATGATGAACAAGTTTATATTAACCGAGCGCTGAATGCAGGAGCAAAGGGCTATATTACTAAAAATAGTGCGCCAGAAATTTTATCCGAGGCGATTGAGTCTATTCAGCAAGGCGAGTGTTATGTTGAACAGGGGTTGTTCAAGGAAATCCATCATCAAACTACTGAGTATGATTATCAAAAAACCATAGATACATTTTCCGCACGGGAATTTGATATTTTTAGATTACTGGCAAAGGGTGCATCAGTACATAAAATTGCCGATGAATTATGCTTAGGCTATAAAACTGTTGCAAACTATGCCACTCAGATTAAGAAAAAACTACGAGTATCAAGTATGCCTGAATTAGTACATATTGCTATAGCGCTAGGAATAATGAAAAATTAAGTTCATTTTGTTTTGATCAACTTGAGTGTTTTTTAATTAATAATACTTCAAATTCAGCAGCCGAAACAGGCATGGAAAACCAATATACTTGCCCGTAACCGCAACCTGATTTTGCGAGTAGATTGAGTTGCTCTTCTGTTTCTATGCCTTCTGCAATAACTTGGAGTCCCAGTTTATGCGACATTAAAATGATGGCTTCAGACAATATCATGTCGTTTGAACCGGGTGCTAAATTACGGGTAAATGAACGATCTATTTTTAAATAATCATTATCATAATTCTGTGGTTTGATAATATTGATTTCAACATCACGTTGACTTAAGGAAAAAGGCTGATCTGGCTTATAGCCAGATATGACATCAACTTTGTTTGAAATAAGGTCTTCAATGTTAAAGCTGTGTTTAATAGATATATAGTTTTCTTTAGAGATATCCGCTTCGGTCAGCATGGATCTTAAGGGGGTATCATCTGTAGCTGTGGATTGTTCCATGACCCGTTTTCCTAATGTTTCATAAGGACTGAGAACGCCAGAGGATTGCTTAATAATATAAATCAGTGCATTAATGCTGAAAAATTGCCGCCAGTACCTTGATGGGCTGACCTCTGGCGTAATCAAACAGAATACCTATGTCACCAATAGCATAATTTGCTTTACTTGAAACAACTTGTTGAACGGTTGATTTATCCTGATTAAATTCGTCAATACGCACATCAAGCCCTTCATCTGCGAAATAGCCTTGCTGTTTTGCTGCGTAATAACCCGCAAATTGAAATTGATGTGTCCATTTTAGTTGTAGAACAACTGTTTCAAGTGACGTAGACTTTCCTGTCTCTGTTGCATGAGATGCTAAAGGATAGATGAAATTTAATGTATAAAGAGTCAGAATGCCAAATAACCTGATAGAATTTGCTTTTATCAATTGTTTTAAACAACTTTTTAATCATCAGGTGGCCTGGACTATAAACTGGGTTTTGTAGGGCATTTAGCGAAATAAAATCCCCTCATAACAAAATATTTTTTTCCTTAGCTGCTGCATAATTCTTTTCGTAAGAATAGATGGTGGTTAAGCAAGAAAAAAACAAGAAAAGCTTTATAAATCTTAAGCTTCAGTGCAATTGAAAGAGGTCTGTTTTCATTACCATTTTTTTGATTATAGACCAAACCAATTATTGCTACTGTGAGCTATTAACATCAAACAACCCAAAAACTTAAATATTTTAGCTTAAAATCAATAGTTTTCCACGTTAGAAGCTGTGAAGGATTTGAAGGGTAAATCGCCTACTATTACTCTAGTTCTCATAATTTTCTTAGCTATTTTTAACTAATAACACGGCTATCATGGTTCTTTTTATATTTCTTTTTTTTAGTCTTGCTTTTCCGATACAGGCCGATATTTTTCAATGGTTGGATACTAAAGGTAATAAACATTTTTCTGATAAGCCACATAAAGGCGCTAAAGTATTACAACTGGATCCAGGATATAGTTTTTATAAGGTAAAAAAAGTTTACGATGGCGATACAATTTTACTGAGCAATAATCAAAAAATTCGTTTGTCAGGGATAAATTCACCCGAGGTTGAAAGTCGATACAAACTAGAAGAGGCGATAGGTGAAGAAGCTAAACTATGGTTGATATCTAAGCTAACAAACAAAAAAATACGTCTGGAAACTGATAGTGAAAAACAGGATAGATATAAAAGATATTTAGCGCATGTTTTTACTGAGGATAACCAGCATATTAATCTTGAATTGGTTAAAAAAGGCTTGGCATCTGTTAATATTCATCCGCCTAATCTAAAATATTCAGAAGATTTATTAAAAGCTCAGAAACTTGCGGAAAGTGCTATTTTAGGTATTTGGAAGCATCCGGATTATTCGCCTAAACCTGCAAGCCATTTAAAAGATTTTAGCCTAAAAGGTTGGCAGAGAATTGTAGGTCGGATAAAAAGTTTTCATCACAGCCGTAAATTTAGTTATCTAAATTTCACTGATAATTTTTCACTCAAGATAGGTCATGACTTTTTAAAACTCTTTCCTGATTTAAAAACCTATGTGGGACAAACTGTAGAAGTACGTGGCTGGGTTAATAGAAACAAAAAACGTTACTCTATGTTAATTCGCCATCCCAGTAGTATTATACTTGGCACGGTCAGGGTTGCGGATTTCTAGCGGAAGCGTTGCCGCATGCTGAAACAGTTGCCTAGCTTGCTATGCATCCGTTTCAGCGCCTTGCTATCGACAAAAATCAACTCACTATAAATTCCGCAACCGTGACCGCGCGAAGTATATTTCTATTCCCAGTAAAAATTATAAAAATATGTCGAAAAAAACAAGAACAACTAAAACCAGTTCAAAAAAACCAACTAAACTTCAGCAACTGAGTAGCTATGAAATAAGTTTTAATAAAATTGTAGATCAGAAAATACAAAAGCTACCAGAGAATATTCAAGATGAATTAAATGATTTTTCAATTAACAATCAAAAAGATGCGGAAAAAATCATACCCAGGCTATTTGAATTGAAACAGTTGTACCCAACAATACCACTTATCTATAATTTTATTTCGGTTGCCTACGGATTTATAGATAACAAAAAACAAGATCAGGCTATTATTGAAAATTACACCGATAATCCTAAATACTTGTTTGCACGCTGTCATTATGCACAATTGTGTTTACATAATGGCGAGATTGAGAAGATTCCTGAGATTTTTGAAAACAAATTTGATTTAAAACTTTTATACCCGCGAAGAAACCTGTTTCATGCCAATGAATTTGCTGCATTTACTGAAGTCTTGTGTTTGTACTTCAATAAGATAGGTAAAAGAGAGCAACTTGAGGCTATTTATAAATCAATGAAGCAGACTATTCCTAAAGCAACAGAAACTGAATCTATAAGGCTAATATTGGAACCCTCAGTCTTTCAACGATTGAAGGAGAGATTAATTGCGAGTTTTTCTAGATCTTGATAGACATACTCTGCATTTCAATATGCAGAGTATTTTTTATTAAATTCTCCCAAAAAGGAAACTATAAAATTGGTTTTATTATGCTAGGGTACAAAAATGGAAAATATTCTTAGGGAGCTGGAAATAAATAATCATCCATTATTGGGCAGGATTTTTGTTTGTCTTTGATCGTGCAGCAATAGGCGCATAGCAGACTATGTAACTGTTGCTGCACGATCGAAGACGGACAAAAAGACCAGCAAGAATGGATGATTATTTTTTTCCATCTCCCTTAGGATCGTGCATGAAATAACTTGAGCAACTTCTAAAATTTATTAGTCTCAAACAAGGTTAAAACCACCGCCTTTAGGCGGTCAGATTTATCT
>CAYNRB010000220.1:0-5380 GCA_964399475.1 uncultured Methylomarinum sp. | reverse complement strand
TTAATGACTTCTGAAGAAGCTTATACTGAAAAAAGAGGAACCTTTACGGAATGGTCGCGTGATCAATTACAAAATGGAAAATATAAAACCAAATTTAAAAAAATTGTATTGTCGGAAGAAAGTACTGGCAAACAAATAGTGCGTAATGTCCCCGTTATCTCTTTTAACGAACAGGGTTTAGCCATTCATCTGGATAGTGACTTAAAAACCTATGGCGTTAGTGTTTCTGGCTATCAAATTACTGACTGGGATTTGAAAAGATAACCTTGAACCAGATTTCTGCAAAGCGAGAAGCAACAATGGCTATCATTACTGCTAAAGCGCAAGCAGAACAAGCTAAACAAGAAGCCATTACCGCCGAAGAAAAAAGAAGTCGCAGTAATCTCTGCTTCTCAAAAAGTAGAAGTTGCAATGCAGGAAAAACTTGAAGCTGAACAAAAATAATTAGCCGCAGTTGAATGTAAGCAAGAGCAAATTCTTCGTGGTCAAGGTGATGCCGGATACAAAAAAAGGTAATGAATGCTGATGGTGCTTTAGCCCAAAAACTTGAAGCCTGGGTAATAGTTAATCAACGTTATGCGAAGGCAATAAGCAAACAAAAGTGGGTGCCTGAAATTCAAATGTCCGGCACTGATTCCAGTAAAGGTAATTCAGCAAATGATTTACTCAGTCTGTTTTTAGCTAAAACCGCAAAAGATATTAGTTTGGATTTGAGCTTTACTAAAAAATAATCATCACTGATTTTCTACAAATACCTGCCTGAAAAATGCATTTTTATGCTGATCAACAATTGCAGCAAGGTGAGAAAATAATAAAATTTTGATGCTAATCCAGCTAAAGGTCAGAACTCCTGATCTCGGAGATTTATAATGAGACCATAAAACTCATAAGGTATCATAAATATTTAAAGGAAAACCAAACAACCAGTTGATAAAGTTAGGTTGTTTATATTTTTATAAATTTGTTTCCGCGACCACACAACCCTTATTTTAAAAACAAGTCTCATAATAAATTCTTCTCAGAAATCATATTTTAATAAAGAATTTTACCATACTGTCATATAAGCTTATGACTTTAAGGGTTTATAAAACTTCACAGCTCATTATTAGGAATTTCCGAGATCAGGAGCTCTGAAGTTCGGGAGTTTTTAGAGACAAAAAAAGAGGAATTCAGTGATCAGTTTGGCTATTTTTAAATTATATTCAATTCGTTTGTCAGTAGCATCTTACATTTATGGCTTAAAAGAACATGATGCCATTCGGGCAAGTAATTAAATTGACTTGATGATCTTAGGAAAATTAGTTAAAGCAATTTATTAAGAAAACTTTGTTTTTCCGATACATAAATTAATAGCCTTTTTTGTTGTTGGTATAAATAATATCTGGCGATTAATTGACAAAAAATCCATCTAACGCGTATGTTATGAAGGACTATTGAATTCAACAAATGATAAAATATATGAAAACAATGAGTTGTAAACAATTCGGAGGTGCATGCGATAGAATATTTCAAGCCAACTCCTTTGAAGAACTTGCAGAAATGAGCAAACAACATGGTATGGAAATGTTTCAAAAAAAAGATGAAGCACATCTTGAAGCAATGAATAAAATACAAGAACTTATGCAAAATCCAGAAGCGATGAAAGATTGGTTTGAAAATATAAAGAAAGAATTTGAGGCATTACCCGAAGATTAGAAAAAGAGGAATTGCTATTGTTAATCTAATTTATCGTTAAGGAGTGAAAAATAAATAAATCGTGCATTATGATGGGCATAAAGACAAGTAAAAATTCGGATATTATTAATCCTCACTCCTTAGCTTATAGTCTCTGTAGTATATCGAAAAACTTTAATCTGATCTGACCAATACTTTTGAGGTAAACCCGCTTTTTGTTTTAAATGCTGAAAAAAATGGGTAGGGATAGGAATAGTCTGCCAGACTGAGGGCAGAAAAGTTCCTCGGCGAGAGCCACTTTCTAGAATTAAACCATCAATTTTGGGACGAATTTGAGCAATCAAATCGGCTTCATCTGTAAAAATAATCGGTTCAGAGCGACTTAAAATAGACAAGTGTATTTCCAGATCATTCAACTCCGACCTTTCTAACGGCTGAAATCTGGGGTCCTTAAAGGCAGCCGAAAATGCATTCTCACTAATATCTTCAGCTAAAGGCAATACGGCTTCCAGCATGCCTATACATCCGCGTAGTTGCTTGTTTTTTTCAATTGTCACAAAAGTAGCTCTTTGTTGTGCTAATTCAGCTGAATAATCCCTTAGATTAATATTCAATGGGTGACCTGTTTTCAACCCAGTTTCTATTGATCGATAAGCCAGATCCAACAAGCTTCTTCTGTTTTTTTCACTCAACGACATAGGCACCATATCCCACTACTCTGTTTTTCTCTTCACTACCCGCAGTATCGCCTGAATTTCTAATATCAACAGCTTTAACCTGTAAGCCCATTTTTCTGGCAAATGCTAACAATCCACTCACGGGAATTCGACCACATGCAGATTCATTGTCCAGCTTTTCATATTGCAACTGTTCGATAATTTTTGAAGTGGCTTTATCCATTTTCTGAGCTGTTTTATAATCATGAAAATGGCTTAAATCCGTACTGATAACAATCAATGTATCCTTTTCCCCCCAAAACACTTCAATCAATTGACAAATCTGTTCGGCTGTCGCATTTCCAGCAACTAGAGGTAATAAAGTGAATTTTTTCAGGACCGTTTGTAAAAATGGCAAGTGTACTTCAAGGCTATGTTCTTTTTCATGCGCTTGATCTATATAATTAATAAAAGGAAACTTTTCTATTTGTTTAATACCCTCAATATCAATGTCAATCTCTCCCAAAGGAGTAGTAAATTGTTCCGCTGAACTTAGCGCTAATCCATTAAAACTTACCCGGTGAGATGGGCCGATTAAAATCACTCTTTTAATTAAGGCTTTAGCAGCTAATAAACGCACATAAACAGATGCCGCTATAGACCCAGAATAAATATATCCAGCATGTGGAGCAATAATAGCTTTAGGAACTTTTTTATTTTGTAAGGCATCATTAAGATACTGCTCTAACATTAATTTGAGCTGTCCAGGATCATCTGGATAAAAAGTACCAGCAACAGCGGATTTTCGAATTCTTAACATACTTAATTTATAGGCGATTTATTATAAATTACAAGTCTTTTTTGAAGTAATTCAATTTGTTGTGGATAATCCAGCATTTACCCTTTACTGATAAACCAGATCATTAATTTGTCCCAAAAACATTGATTCTAAATGCTCCAGACAAACAACCACCTAATCTACAAATAAAGACAAACTTAAGCTTATGAATTTAAATACTTCTCACTCATGCATACTCCCATAAATACCAATACAGTCAATACACAATACTGGCATCAAATAAAAGAAGGGCTTATTCAGTGTGATTTATGCCCCAGATTCTGTCAATTACATGATGGACAACGCGGATTATGTTTTGTCAGACAAAACCTAAATCAGAAAATTGTATTGACCAGCTATGGTCGTTCCAGCGGATTTTGTATTGACCCTATCGAAAAAAAACCACTTAATCATTTTTATCCAGGATCATCAGTACTTTCTTTTGGCACAGCTGGTTGTAATCTGGCCTGTAAATTTTGTCAAAATTGGGATATCAGTAAATCCAGAGAAATGGATTCCTTAATGAGTCAGGCAAATCCAGAAGCAATTGCCAAAGCAGCATTTAATGCAGGCTGTGAAAGTGTGGCATACACTTATAATGACCCTGTGATCTTCCATGAATACGCCATTGATACTGCTCAGGCTTGCAGAGAATTAGGCGTAAAATCGGTTGCTGTATCGGCTGGTTATGTTTGTCCCAAACCTAGAATGGAATTTTATAATGTAATGGATGCGGTTAACATAGATTTAAAAGCATTTAGCGAAAATTTTTACTACAAAATTACCGGGTCTCATCTTCAAGCGGTTTTAGAAACCATCAAATATATTAAACAGGAAACCAATGTTTGGCTGGAATTAACCACCTTGTTAATTCCCGATGAAAATGATTCAGAAAAAGAAATACAAGAAATGACCCAGTGGGTCATTGAAAATCTGGGATCTGAAGTGCCCATGCATTTTTCAGCTTTTCATCCGGACTGGAAAATGCTTAATAAACCTAAAACACCGGTTACTAGTTTATTAATGGCTAGAGATATTGCTCTGGCAAATGGTATTCGTTATGCCTACATTGGAAATGCTCATAATAAAACAGCGGATAGTACCTATTGCCATCAATGTAATAATTTGTTAATAGGCAGAGATTGGTATGAGCTTTCTGAATGGCGTATAGATGATCGGGGGAATTGTAAATTTTGTGGTAGTAGGTGTGCAGGTTTGTTTGACTCACAACTGGGAAATTGGGGAGCTAAACGTCAAGTCGTGAAAATAATGCAAAAATGACTCGCTCGACTGGTTGACTTTTTGGTTATGAAAACTTAAAAGTTGTCACAGGTTTATTTTCCGAGACACTTTGTTTTTTAAAATCTCACAATACAATTTTTATAGTCTAGATTTCCTATTTCAGCTCTTTATTCAAAATCACTTAACATTAAGTTTTTGTAGGGCTAATCATATTCAGTCAGCTGAATATCAGGTAAAAACTTAAAGTCTTTTCGATTGTATGTAAACAGAGGTATTTGATAATAAATAGCTGTTGCACCGATAATTGCATCGGGTAAAGCTAAATTATGTGAAAGTCGATAATTTCGTATTTGCTCTGTTGCCAAATCAAAAATATCTTGATGCATACTGAGTAAACGGAATGACTGTAATCTCTTCCCGATAACATGCAGCTCTTTTTTATCTCGAGCCCCTTGTAACAGCTCCATTTCAATAATTGAGTTGATAAATAAAGTGGTTTCCTTTTCTATCAATTCGTTTAACACTTGGCTACGCTCATTCATAAAATCAATAATAACGCAGGTATCGCAAAGTAAATAATTAGCCATGTTTATTGCTTCTATTCCATGCTGAGGATCTTAATTGTTTGCCATATTGGGCTGCATCTTCAATATTTTCAAATGCTAGATCGTCATTATTCTTTATTTCAGAATATGTGATAGGGCGAGAGTAATCTAATGGGTTTATCGTTGATTTTGTATTTTTCTTATGTGGGAACTGCTGTAATAGTCGATAGACTAGCTCTAAACAATTTACATCCAACCGTTCAATTTCTTTCTTCAAATCTTCCGTATTTATCATTGAGACACCTCTGTATCATATTCTCTAATAATTTCTAAAACTTGTTCAATATATTTGCCTTCATTACTTGCTGTTCCTTCTCTTAAAAAAGGTGGGATTAGTTCTTTAAAATCCCATACAGTCTCTGGAA
>CAYNRB010000219.1:0-5394 GCA_964399475.1 uncultured Methylomarinum sp. | reverse complement strand
GCCTAATAAAGCAACAGGAACAGGATAGTTTGGTAAACGGCGTTTTTGTATTAAAGGTAAATCATCAGCACTGATACTACCTGCACTTAAAGTGTAATAACCCACAATGGATTTTTCAGCGCCAAGAGGAGAAGCAATAAAAACCCTATTAATACGGTTCTTTATATTTTGACGGGCGTAGCGCTGTAGATAAGTATTTAGACTAGACTCACCACAATCAAATGCTTTACGGAGATGCCCAGTATTCAGCGAATTAATCGTTAACTGCATATTTTAACGAACAACTGATTTTTTATGTAAGGCTAAAGCTTCAGTAAGTTTTGCATTTTTTGCAGATGGGTTTTCCAGTGCATCTAAAAACAAATCCCAGTCAGGCTGAGAGAGAGTCATTTGCTCATGTTCACTGATGATATTTTCAGCCGCAGCTAAAGACTGAAAAAGAACAAACTCAGACAACTTTTTATGGCTATAACTAGCGGCTTTTTCCAGTTTTTGTTTTGATACAGTATCAAGTCGGATGTGCATTCGTTCTTGTTTAATGGTTTCTGTTGTAGCCATAGTGATCTCCAGTTACATCGACTAATTGTACGCCAATTGTACAATAATATAAATTATTTATTAGCGCAACCAATCAATTACCTCTATACTCATAGTTATTGATCATACTGTTGCTTGTTCGTCTTAAGCAACTTTTACAGATAATCCTAGATAAATCAGTTGGATCACGGTTTCTAGCACAAACTATTGATTCCACAGCACTTCACAGATGATTGCTCCTGCATCATCTGCATACACCACATCCATGTGGTAAAAAAAATCCCACCTAACCTAATGGGTAAGGCTAAGCTTTTTTGAGCTTCATATATGTAGTGAATGTCGAGTTAGCTATTGTCGCGAAACGTTTAGATAGGAAAAGATAATAAATTACTTTATGAATGAATTGTTACTATTGTCAGATGGAAGTGTAGATGTTCAGTCAAAAATTGGCTATGGAGCCTACCTCGCAGTATTGGAACAAGGCCTATCATTGGATTCATTAAAAAGTTATGTGAAAGTAAGGCGTTTTGAATATACATCTTCAACGAAACTGGAATTGCAAACTTTATTATGGGCGTTAGGTGATATTAAAACCTCAGAACGTAAGATCATAATATGTACAGATTCTCAAAACATTGTTGGACTACCAGGGAGGCGTGAAAGGTTTGAAAAAAATGACTATCACTCGAAGAACAATAAACGGCTCACTAATCATGAATTGTATCGGCACTTTTACAAAATAACGGATCAACTAGATTATGAATTGGTCAAAGTACGTGGACATCAGGTCTCTAACCAAAAAAATGATATTGATAAGATGTTTACACTTGTGGATAGAGCTTCAAGGGCTGCACTGAGAAGAGCAAATCAATGATTTACATTTTACAGTTATAATGCGAATACAGAACACGCAGTCAATCAAGATAATTAAATTAGAGAGAAAAGAAAGTATAAGTGTGAATCAGCGTTGAATATTTATCAGTAAACAGCGTAAAACTAACTAGAAAATATATATACCATTGTTTTATATAATTAAATTATTACTTGGTAAAAACAGGAAGCTAAAAGTGGAAAATATTAAACGTTGTTTAACAGATATATACTGAATTCAACTAATTTTTATTCCTGACCAGTAATGTCTACCCAGCAAGCTTTTCATCATTTGTCCTGTCTTTGATACATTGTGGACAAACTCCATTATAATAAACACAAATTTTGCCTTTATATTGGTTGTCTTTAGTGACAATAGAGAAAAATCAACGTTCAGTCGTATCATCTATCAACCTAAGGAACGTGCACAAAATAACTTGAGCAACTAGCTTGTCTTTTTGTCCGTCTTCTCGGCAATTGCTCCTGCATTGCTCTACTACACGCCATCCTTGGCGTAATGCGTTGCAGCTTCGGTTACATAGCTTGCTATGCGCCCTACGCTGCGCCTCGACAATAGCTCCTGCATTGTTCTACCTACACACATCCCTGTGTTAGTTGAAGACGAACAAAAATCCTACGCCAGTTGTTCAAGTTATTTCGTGCCCATTCCCAAGTAAACTATTAAAAAATCAAATTTCTGGTCTAAGGCATAATATTGATTGAGGCAACTTGAAATTGAGGAATAGAAATAATTCATTATTTCCTTTTTAAACAAGGAATAACTTAAAGAAAAAAACCATGAAAACTGAGACTAAAGATGAAAAGTTAAACAAGATTTTCCGCTATCATCAACAAACCAAACATAATTTTCATCGCTCTGCTGAAGCCCCCGGTTATCTGGACTGGAAAAATCAACCCGATCCCTTTCGACGTTATCATGGCTCACCGTTAACTTCATTACCTCTTGAAACAGACATTGAATCACCTCTTTATGATTCAATTTATTACCCAAACAGTAATTTAGCCCAACCGTTTAATAGTCAAACCATATCCTGTTTATTGCGACACAGTATGGCTTTGTCAGCATGGAAACAAACTGGGGAATCTCGCTGGGCATTGCGTGTTAATCCTTCTAGCGGCAATCTGCACCCTACAGAAGCTTATCTATTGTTGCCAGCACTTGGTAACATATCATCGACTCCAATGATTGCTCATTATGCGCCAAAAGAACATGCATTAGAAAAGCGTTGTGGTCTGTCAGATAGCCTTTGGCAATGTCTTACAGAGGATTTTAATGAGCCGGTTATATTCATGGGTTTGAGTAGTATTTATTGGCGGGAATCCTGGAAATACGGTTCCAGAGCTTATCGATATTGTCATCTTGATATCGGACACGCATTGGCTGCTATTAGTCTTTCAGCTGCATCATTGGGATGGCATTGCCAGGCTTTAGAAAACTTATCTCATGAACAAATAAGAATGCTCTTAGGCTTACCTGATGCTCATAATAATGAAACAGAACAAGCGGATTGCTTAATTGCTATCACTCAAAAAAACATCAAACATCCAGTTCTATCGCTACCTGATCAAGTCATTCAACAAATCGCTTTATCTGATTGGCAAGGCGAGGTTAATACTTTAAGTAGTAGCTCAATTTCTTGGGATACCATCGATACCGTTGCTATCGCTTGTAAAAAACTTGCGACTGACCTTACTAAATTAAGCAAGGTGATTAGAAAAGAAAAAACAATTCAGCATTGTTACTCAACTCTTAAAGCACACCCTTTATTACTGCAACGCCGCAGTGCTGTTGCCATGGACAGGCAGACTACTATTCAAGCTGAACAGTTCTATCAACTATTATCCCGACTATTACCTGAACAAGTAGAAACGCCTTTTAAATTATTTATTTCGTCTACCAGAGTACAGTTGGTATTTTTTGTACATCGGGTAGAAGGAATTAAACCCGGTGTTTATTGCCTAATTCGTAACTTAGAGACATTAAGCGAATTAAAGTCACTGATGAATGAAGCGTTTGTTTGGCAAAAACTGGAAACGTGTCCTGAAAAACTTCCGTTATACTGTTTAATTGAAGGTGATACCAGATCACTTTCACAGCAACTATCTTGCCAGCAAGAAATCGCTGCTGATGGTTGTTTTTCACTGGCCATGTTGTCACGATTTAAAAAACCATTACAAAAAATGGGAGCCTGGCTATATCCTCAACTCTATTGGGAATGTGGCATGATTGGACAAATACTTTATTTGGAAGCTGAGGCGATGAATATTCAAGGAACTGGCATAGGTTGTTTTTTTGATGACCCTGTCCATGAATTTCTTGGCTTGCAAGACATGAATTTTCAAACCCTATATCATTTTACCATCGGTGGAGCAGTTCATGATGATAGAATCTTAACACTCCCTGCCTATAGCAGGTACTACGATGTCTAAGGCTAATACAGTTGTTGTACTGGATTTTGAAACCACTGGATTATCACCCGCTTATGGCGATCGAGCAATTGAAATAGGTGCTGTCAAAATTGAAAAGGGAGAAATCACCGAGCATTTTCAAGAGCTAATGAATCCAGGTCGACCTGTTGATCCCTTTATCGAAAACTATACAGGCATTACTAATAAGATGCTTAGGGATGCAAGATCCTGTAAAGAAGTGATGAGTGAGTTTGCTGATTTCATTGGCGACCATAACTTGGTTGCACACAATGCATCATTTGATAAACGGTTTTTAGATTCAGAATTAAACAGGGTATCTAGAAAATACACAGGAAAGTTTACCTGTTCTATGCTCTTGTCTAGAAGACTCTATCAAGATGCAAGCAACCATAAACTTTCTACCTTGGTCAGGTATGCCAATATTCCCTCTGACGGCAATTTTCATAGGGCTTTATATGATTCTGAAATGACAGCTAAGTTATGGTTAGCGATGTTAGAGCACATAAATAGCAACTACGGGCTTTCATCCATACCGTTTGCCTTAACTCAAAAATTAACAAAGATACCTAAACATAATGTTAGCAACTTTTTAAACCGAGAGGTTGATAATTACCGATAGCTCTTTTTATATTAAAGAAAATTATTGAAAGCAAGTAATAGTGGAATTAACAAACCAAGTAAGCTATTAATCTTCTGTTACTTTCCAATCTTAAACTTCCCTTCAAGCCAGGCAATTGATTGAGTCTCTATGCAAAAAAATATTCACTGATTGAGTTAAATGAAATAGAGCTACGTACCATTGACCATTACGATAACAATGCTCAATCATTTTGGCATGGAACACGTGACCATAATGTCTTGCACATGTCGGTGATGAACAGGTTTTATTAAGCATTTTGTTAAAATCCGTATAATAACACCCTCATTCTGAAAAAACGGCGCAATTAGGCCGTCGATTCAGGAGAATGCAGATTGTAGCTTTACTTTAAAAAAGCCAGAGGCGTGAGGATAAGAGCAGCAACAAAGACCATGACCGTCTGGAAAACATGACAAATATCGGGGCTTTTCTTTGAAAACCCATCTGCATTTCTCACAATTTCTTTGCTGTTTTGATAACAGATGCTTTTCCCAATAGCTTGTCGGTGATTGTTTTATACGCAGCAAGTAGCCTGGATGTAGCAAAGCGGAATCCGGGATTGATGCTGACAAAATCCTAGATTCCACTTCGCTACATTGAAGCTACTATATGTTTGCAAAAAAACGTTCAAAGATTTAAAGGTGCAACGCTTTGCAGCCGAGCAGGGATTTCAGAAAAAAGTAAGTGACTGTTTTAATCAAAATTATTTTTTACTCAGGGTTTATAACTCCGAGTCTCCAGATTCGATTCTCGGTATTGCCAGCATTATCAAAACAATAACTTATAAATTTGTTAAAAAATATTTTTAGATGGTTTTTGCTTTCACACACAATCAAGTCTGATACTAATACTGCTTACTTAAGAAAAACACCTTATATATTAAGGGCTTCACAAGCTTG
>CAYNRB010000218.1:0-5408 GCA_964399475.1 uncultured Methylomarinum sp. | reverse complement strand
CTAGTATCAAGCCAATAAAAATTACATAAAAAACATTATTATATTCATCTTCTTGATAAGATGCCCATAACTTAGTTATTCACAAATGCTTTCTCATGCCCGATCAATCAAAAAAACACCTGGTTTTAGTGGATGGATCATCCTTTTTATTCAGAGCCTATCACGCTGTCCCACCTCTAACTAATAGTTTAGGTGAACCTACCAATGCCATTCATGGTGTGACGAATATGCTCAGAAAACTGATAAAAGATCATAATACAGACTATATTACCGTGGTATTTGATGCGCCTGGTAAAACCTTTAGGCATCAGATGTATGATCAATACAAAGCAAATCGTCCGCCTATGCCTGATGATCTCAGGGTTCAGATTGAACCTTTGCATAATCTGATTAAGGCTATGGGTTTACCATTGATCATGGAATCTGGTGTTGAAGCTGATGATGTGTTGGGTGCATTAGCTCAGCATGCTGCAAAAGAGGGTTTTGATGTAGTTATTTCTACGGGAGATAAGGATATGGCTCAGTTGGTGACTGAGAATATTACTCTGGAAAATACTATGTCTAAAACCACGATGAATAGATCTGGGGTGCAGGAGAAATTTGGCGTATATCCAGAGCAAATTATTGACTATCTAGCTTTAATGGGCGATTCTGCCGATAACATTCCTGGGGTTCCAAAAGTAGGGCCAAAAACAGCCGCAAAATGGTTGGTACAATATGGAACCTTAGAAAACGTGATGGAAAAAGCGGATGAGATTAAGGGAAAAGTCGGTGAAAACCTACGTGCTAGTTTAACGCAACTGTCATTATCCAAGGAACTGACTACAATCAAAGTTGATTTGGGTTTAGCTTATACAACGGATGATCTCAAATGCCAACCACAGAATACAGAGGAATTGAAGCAACTGTTAGATCGCTTAGGTTTTTCAACTTGGCAGCGACAATTAAATGATTCTAGCAATCAGATTCCAGAGCAAGAAACAAAGCCTGAGTCTACGATTAAACAACAATATGAAACTATTCTGACAGAAGCGCATTTCGAACAATGGCTTAAAAAATTAACTCAGGCAGATTTATTTGCCTTTGATACAGAAACAACCAGTTTGAATTATATGGAAGCTGAAATTGTGGGCGTTTCTTTTGCTATAGAGCCAGGAATTGCAGCGTATACTCCGTTAGCACATACTTATGCCGGTGCGCCTGTTCAATTAAATAGAGAGAAAGTATTAACCAGTCTTAAACCTTTATTGGAAAATCCAAATAAACCCAAGTTGGGACAAAATCTTAAATACGATGCTAACGTATTGGCAAATTATGATATAGAATTGCAGGGAATACAGCATGATACCATGCTAGAATCCTACGTATTTAACAGTACGGCAACCAAACATAACATGGATGATCTGGCTAAAAAATATTTAGGCCTGGAAACCATTCATTTTGAAGACATTGCTGGCAAAGGCGTTAAACAAATTCTTTTTTCTGAAATTCCTCTTGAGCAAGCCAGTCCTTATGCCGCTGAAGATGCTGATATTACCTTAAGACTCCACCAGACACTTTCTGAAAAATTAAAAGAACATGGAGCTTTAGAAAAACTGTACCAAGAAATAGAAATACCTTTGGTACCTGTTTTATCTTCAATTGAAAGAAATGGCGTATTATTAGATGTTGCAATGCTAGCTCAACAGAGTCTTGAATTAGCCAGCCTTATTAGCGCATTGGAACAACAAGCACATGATTCAGCAGGGCAAATATTTAATTTAGGCTCGCCTAAGCAAATCCAGGAAATACTTTATGAGCAACAAAATTTACCAATATTAAAGAAAACCCCTAAAGGCCAGCCTTCAACAGCTGAATCAGTATTACAAGAACTTGCTATCGATTACCCACTCCCAAAATTGATTTTGGAGTATCGCAGTTTGAGTAAGCTTAAATCAACTTATACCGATAAGCTGCCCCAACAAGTCAGTTCTAAAACGGGAAGAGTTCACACATCTTATCACCAGGCAGTCGCTGCAACAGGTAGATTATCTTCTTCTGATCCAAATTTACAGAATATTCCTATTCGTAGTGCCGAGGGTCGTAAAATAAGGCAGGCTTTTATTGCACCTGAAAATTATAAATTGATTGCCGCTGATTATTCCCAAATTGAATTACGTATCATGGCACATTTATCAGCTGATGAAGGGTTGTTATCTGCATTTTCAAAAGGCATTGATATTCATAGTGCAACCGCTGCGGAAGTTTTTGAAGTAGAGATAGATCAGGTTACAACGGATCTACGGCGTTCTGCTAAAGCGATTAATTTTGGTTTAATTTACGGCATGTCTGCTTTTGGACTGGCTCAACAACTGGGTTTGTCACGTTCTCAAGCCAAATCCTATATTGATTTATATTTTTCCCGTTATCCAGGGGTTAAAAAATATATGGATACTATTCGCGAACTAGCAAAGCAACAAGGCTACGTGGAAACGTTATTTGGTCGTAGACTGTATTTGCCTGAAATACATTCGAGAAATGCGGCTCGTAGACAATATGCAGAACGCACAGCAATCAATGCACCTATGCAGGGAACAGCAGCGGACATAATCAAAATTGCCATGATTAATACTGATAAATGGCTGAAAGAAAGCCAGTCAGATAATAAAATGATTATGCAGGTTCATGATGAATTGGTATTTGAAGCCGCTGAAGATCAAATTGACAGCTTTTCCGATTCTATTAGACAAATCATGTGTTCAGCTGCACAATTAGACGTACCTTTGATTGTAGACATAGGTGTCGGAGATAATTGGGATGAGGCGCATTAAGAATTAACGCATTATTGTGATAGGCTAGGCATAAACCAGCAGTGCTAATTGCTTATATGCGATAACCCACTAATATACAGTTTAGGTGGTTTCCAACAATAAATATGCCAGAATTGCGTAGGGTTTTTGTTTCTGATTAAACAATCTCAAGAGGCGCATAGTTATTCTACGTAACGATTGAGATTGTTTGATCAGGAACAAAAAGACAAGAAAGTTTGGTCTATTTATTGTTGGAAACCACCTTAAGGAGCGAAGATTTAATAATATCCGAATCTTGACTTGTTTTTTTGTCCGTCTTCTGTGTTGTAGAAATAGTTACGTAGCCTGCTATGCGCCCATTTCTACAACACAGAAGACGGACAAAAATCCTGCGCCAAACTTTCGGATATTATTAAATCCTCACTCCTAAGTCATTGTATATATACTTCGCACGATCATGGTTGCGGATTTGTAGCGGTCAGTTTTTGCCGATAGACTGCCTTGCTGAAACAGTTGGATAGTTATGTCAAACATTCATAGCGATGAAGAACTAATTGCCTTTGTTGAAAAAATGCCCGCTTTCCCTCGAAGTGTGCAACGCGTTATACAACTGACATCAGATATCAATACCCCTGCCAAAGAAATAGTCAGTGTTATAGAAAGTGATCCGGTGATGACTGTTAAAATTCTTAAAATGATCAACTCGGCATTTTATGGACTGCCGAAAAAAATCACTTCCATTCAACGTGCATTTATTCACTTAGGTCTTAATACGATTAAAAATATGGCATTAAGTGTGACGGCTATGGGGGTTTTAAATTCTAATAATAAAGCCAACTTTAATACACAGGATTTTTTACTTCATTCATTAACTACCGCTTACATTTGTCGATTACTGGCAGAAAGATTGAATATTCCTCAATCAGAAAGTAGTGATTTCTTTGTTGCAGGCTTGCTTCATGATTTTGGGAAAATAGTCTTTGCTGGATTTGATCCCGAAAATTTCAAACTAGCTTTAGAAAAAAGCAGGCAAGAAAACATTTCCCTGCATACAACAGAAATGCTGTTTGTTGGAATGGATCATGCCCAAGCGGGTAGAATTCTGGCTGAAAGATGGAATCTTGATCAAACATTAATTAATGCAATAGACCACCACCACCTTAGTTCCTATGATAGTATTCTAAAAGATTGTGTTTTTGCTGCGAACCAGATAAGCAAAAAAATGGAGTTTGGCTTTGCTGGAAACCCAATAATAGAAGAGTTTCCTGATTCTATTTGTAAGCTCTTTGAATTTTCTTTGGATGATTTTATAGAAAGCTTGGGAGATTTATCAAGCATTAAGGTTGAAGCACTCTCGTTCATATCTTCTTAGGTAACGCGCAATAAATAACCTACCAATATTGCGACGTATTTTTGTTTGCCTTTGGCGTTGCTACGTAGGGCACATAGCGAGCTATGTAACCGAAGTGGCAACGCCAAAGGCGGACAAAAAGACAAGCAAGATTGGTGGGTTATTTATTGCGTGTTGCCTTAAGTCGTGTTAGGAATATAAAATCAAATGGTGTGTTGAATATTATATAAAAAAGAAACCAGTGTATTCTTTTTTAGAAGGACTACAGCCCTCAAACTATGTTGATAGTTAGTCTGTTCTATCCGTAATCTTTGAAGATAAATTAAGTAACTATGAAATTTAAATTTCGGGGTGTAAGAGGCTCCATAGCCATGCCTGGCCCCAATACCATTAAATATGGCGGTAACACTACCTGCATAGAAATTAGAACAGCAAATAATGAGCTGATTGTTCTAGATGCTGGCACAGGAATATTTTCCTTAGGCCAAGAATTACTCAAAGAGATTCCATTAACCGTCAATATTTTTATGACGCATACGCATTGGGATCATATTCAAGGTTTGCCCCTGTTTTCTCCGATGTTTATTCCGGGTAATAAACTAAAAATTTTTGGAGGGCTAGACCCTGTAACCAATGAAGGAATAGAGCGCGTATTAAAAAGTCAGCTTCAATACAGTTTTTTTCCTATTCGTGAAGCTGAATTAATAGCAGATGTTGAGTATCACACCATAAAACCAGGGGATTCTATCTCTGTAGGTGATGCGAAAATAACCCCCATACTACTAAGTCATCCGGTCATTAATTTTGGCTATCGAATTGATTGTGATGGAAAATCAATATTTTTTACTGGTGATTACGAGCCTTTATATAATATCTATGACCCAGAGGATAGCGGTTATGCTGAGTACCAGGATTTTATAGATAATAAACAGGATGAAATTAATGCAGTAATGGAAGGCGTCGATGCCTTGATTATGGATTGCTCTTATACAGCAGAAGAGTATATTTACAAAAAAGGCTGGGGTCATGGAACTTACGATTTTTCTATCAAGCAAGCAGGTATGGCTAAGGCTAAAAAACTATATTTAACCCATCATGAGCCCACAAGAACGGATGATCAACTCGAAGAAATCTTTGAAGATTTAGTTAAAAATAATACTGAGATTAAATTTGAACTCGAATTAGCCAGGGAAGGAATTGAAAATTTATTATGAACTCAAGCTCTTTACTATCAATTACAGAGAAGTGAAAAAATTAAAGGAACGTAG
>CAYNRB010000217.1:0-5429 GCA_964399475.1 uncultured Methylomarinum sp. | reverse complement strand
CATCATACCAAGCGGGAATACGGTGCCCCCACCAGATTTGTCTGGAAATACACCAGTCCTGGATATTACGCATCCATTCAAAATAAGTGTTTTTCCAGTTATCAGGCACAAACTTAATATCTCCTTTTTCAACCGCTTCAATGGCTGGTTTTGCCAAAGGCTCCACTTTTACATACCATTGATCGGTTAATAAAGGTTCAATCACGCTACTAGAACGATCACCACGAGGCACCATTAATTTATGATCAACAACTTTTTCTAATAAGTCCTGTTGCTCCAGATCAGAAATGATTTGTTTACGTGCATCAAAACGATCCAGACCAATATATTTTTCGGGTATCAAATTATGTTCATCTTCGTCATTGCTACGAATGGTCGCATCAATGGAAAAAATATTGATCAATCCACCCTGAGGTAACTCTTTGATTGTTGATAAATGCTTATGACGTGTCCATACATCATAATCATTAAAATCATGTGCGGGCGTGACTTTGACACAACCGGTACCAAATTCAGGATCCACATGCTCATCAGCAATAATAGGAATGCGACGACCTGTTAAAGGTAAATCCAAAAACTCACCTAACAAATGTTGATAACGTTCATCATTGGGATGAATAGCCACAGCCGCATCACCTAATAGGGTTTCTGGACGAGTTGTGGCTACAATCATATGGCCTGAACCATTAGAAAGCGGGTAACGCATATACCACATATGCCCATTTTCTTCTTCAGACAACACTTCTAAATCAGAAACTGCAGTATGTAAAACAGGATCCCAATTGACTAAACGTTTACCCCGATAGATCAGCCCTTCTTCATAAAGCTTAATGAAAACTTCCTGTACAGCATCAGACATGCCATCATCCATGGTAAAACGTTCTTTTTCCCAGTCTAAAGAAGAGCCCATACGGCGTAATTGCTGGGTAATCGTACCGCCAGATTTTTCTTTCCATTCCCAGATTTTTTCAACAAATTTTTCTCGACCATAATCATGGCGAGTTTTGTCCTCAGCATTAATGATGCGTTCCACCACCATTTGCGTAGCAATACCCGCATGATCAGTACCGGGTTGCCATAAAGCGCTATAGCCTTTCATCCGGTGATATCGGGTTAAAGCATCCATAATGGTATCTTGAAACGCATGCCCCATGTGCAAATTGCCGGTAACATTAGGCGGAGGAATCATGATGCAATAGGATTCGCCTTCTGGATCCGCCTTAAAATAACCTTTTTCTTCCCAAGTTTGATACCAGCGTTGTTCGATTGAATGGGGGGCGTATGTTTTTTCCATGAATGTTTTTTGTTTTTTGAATGGGTTGTGAATAGTTTAACTAATAATTAAGGTGATACAAAAAATAATATGTGCAAAGTTTTAGAAAGCAGAAAAAACAGAGTCATTTATCCCTAAACAACCTCTGTTAAATTTGATTTTACTGAACATTTTTACGAGAGAGCATTTCAAATGATCCAATAAAAAAAATATCTATATTCAAAAGGCTCAAGGAATAATTGGTTAATATTATGTTTTATCACGCTTATTTAGGGTGGCAACATAATTGTACAGCTTTAGCGACTGGCATAAACTTTGTTTTCTCTTGGTATTGTTTATTCAATTCGTTCTATTGTGCACGGTTATGTTGATAACTCCCTCTTACAAACTACCTAAGAATGAGGCGCATGATAGTAGATATTCTATCATGATGTAATTGAGATATTTTATACTCTTTAATGATTGAGACTTTCCCATTTTAGTGTGTTGATTATTGTGAAGAATTCGACATAAAACAACATTAATAGCAAGTCATTCGATGCTTTACAGTAACTCTGATCGCATAGATCAGTTAGGTTGGTGAATAAACGCACCCTCTTGAATAACTAATTGGAATTCTTTCATTGTTCAAAAAAAATCACTGATATTTTAGTTTTAGAGTCGAAATATCTATGTAGTCTAACAACGTTGGTTTGATGGGTATTTTAGAATAGGTAGCCCGTATGAAACAAAGTGACATACGGGGTTTTTCACCGTCGAATCTCCCGTATTACGCAAGCTTCATACGGACTACATTATTTTTTTTAAAAAAAGCTATTCATCAAACCAAAGTAGATGGAGTACTAGTACTATTTAGGATGTCGACAGTATATGGCATATTACAGGGGAAAAAAGGCCAGAATTTTTTGTTTGATACCGGCGTGATTAATATGCTGAAGTATTCAGATTTTAAAGTCGAATTGCATTGTGGAATTAACAAACAGCTTGGATTATAAAGATTTAGAGATGTATTGAATTTTTAGAATAGCAATATAATGATATTGATTTATTTTTCGTAGGAGTTCCCACGGAAGTCGTGGGAACAGGTTTGGTTTATTATTTGTTAATTTCTGATACGGGTGAGGTCTTTATGCAACGCTGCAAAAGTCACTGTTTTGAGAAATTTTCAAGTTTGAAAAGAAATCTTTAGCTTTAAATTTTCTCATTGCCATGCCTAGTAAACCTAAACCAAGCAGTACAGCTGTTGTCGGCTCTGGAATATTGGTTCGTGTAACTGTTTTTGTTGTAGCCGCGTGGTGAATATCATAGGTCTCAACTCGATTACCATTTGAATACATATAGTACCAAATGCCAATGTCATCAGTGAAACCTGCACCGTTGAAACTACGTGATCCAAAGGTCATTTGATTTAGTAAAGTATGATCTAAAGAAAATGAAAAACCATTGGCCGTAATATTTAGAATATTGTTATGTGTTTCAATCAAATTACGACCATGATAGGTATAAATATTAACTTGATTGCTAATTAAATCAAGATCATAAAATAAAAATTGCTCTGTTGGGTCTAACCAGGGGCTGCCACCATCACTAAGTAAAAACTGAATATTGTCAATGTTTGCAGAAGGATTCCAGGTACTACTTAAGCTTAATGTTTCTGTTTCTTCAACCCAGGTAGAAGAATATGACTGCATGGTTCGGCCGGTAAATGTACGTGAAAAGTCATAGGTGCTAGCAAAGCTTGATTGGGAAAATAAGCTGGTTACAATTATGATTAATACACCTGCTAAATGTTTGTTTATCATTGTTGATACTCCAAAAAGTATATGTTAAAAGAAAGTTGATTATTGATTAAAAAATAGGGCTGGTTTTTCTCACCCAGTTTTTATATTCAAAATCAATCTATGCAGTTCAGCCATCTTAAATTATGTAAGACCTGATACTTTCCGGCTCTACTTCACAGCAGGAGTGGCGATATTAGATGATTAAAATACAATCAAAACTGTTAGAGCATTTTTAGTGCCAACTTGTGAGAGTATTAAATTCTATGGATGTTGTTCTGATGGAGTGACATGTTTAACTGACGTATTTGACAGTATTTATGCCATTTTTGGCGGACACAAGAAAAGTTGTCATGAATAGTGCTGAAAAATATGGCTTTAGCTGGTTTTGAAGGCTATTGGAGATTTAACTCTCCTGTTTTTCTATTTTTTACCTTTAAGTGCATTGTTTACGATCTTAAAATAAAAAACCAACAGTTAATGCGAACAGAGCCTAGTTCTTTATAATAAATGACTCTAGTTTTTACAAATTAGTTGAAAAAGAATTACTCGGATATCTATATGGACAAAAATATGACAGGCTGGTATATAACAGCAAATGATATAAAAAATTGGACTGCAACTAGTAAGCGCAAAGCAGAGGAAATTCTTCCGTTATTAGTTAAAAAATTAATTCTAGCTTCTTGTAACCCGAAAAGGGTAGATTTCCCTTCTGGTGATGCTGTCGCTATTGGTGGCTGGGATGGTGCTCTTGAAGTTAATGAAGCAACCGAGTTTTTACCTGCGGGTATATCTGGCTGGGAGTTCGGTACTAATGAAGGAGTGAAAGGAAAAGCTGATGAAGAGTATTCCAAAAGATTAAAAAAACCAGACCCATTTAAGTTAAATGAAACAACATTTGTTTTTGTCACATCTAGGTTGTGGACAAAACGGGATGAGTGGGTTCGATTAAAAGAATCAGATAATAAATGGAAAAATGTTAAGGGAATAAATGCAGGAACATTAGCAAGCTGGCTGGAAACATGCCCCGCTGTTCACCAATGGTTTGCTGTGTTATTGGGTAAGCGATCCACCTCGGATAGGGATGTAGGTCGAGCATGGAATGAATATAGAAATCAAACTAAAGTAAATCTCACATCAGCTTTTCTTCTCCATAATAGAGAGAGCGAGTGTAAATCAATTGAAAATATTCTTATAGGGAAACCAGAATTATATAGAATAAAATCAGCATCAAAGACTGAAGCATATGGATTCATTTTAGCTTCACTTGTTGGCTCTGATATTGCAAAATCCCGCAGTCTTATTATTAAAGAACAGAATGCATGGGATTTAATCATTTTGAGTAAGCAGCCATTAATTCTAATACCTCATGATTTATTACCATCTGGAATGGGGATGGCAGTTTCTAATGGACATACTGTAATCATTGCAACTGATGAAAAAGATACGCATTCTGAAGTCATTGTCCTAAATCGTTTATCACGTCTGGATAGACAAGAAGGGTTCAAAAAACTTGGTATTAATGATAAAAACATTGATTCTTTATATGATGATACAAAAGGGTATATAGAGCCATTACTCCGTCATCCTTTGCTACAGCCTGTAGATTATAAACCTCCTTCTTGGCCAGATAAATTTCCACTAGATACTCTTTTTGCTGTTCTATTTGCATCTGAATGGAGTGAAGATAATGAATTTGATAGAGAAGCGTTAGAAACTTTATCTAGCCAACCTTATGCTGACTTTAATAAAATCATTACCCGTCTTTCAAAGGAAAATGACTCACCTATACGGTTAATAGGTAATGTTTGGCAGGTCATTTCAAAAGTAGATTTTTGGTTGTTGATAGCGCCTAAAATTGCTGATCCTTATGTTGAGTGTTTAGGGAAATCTGTTTTAACTGTATTATCTGATTTAGATCCATCCTATGATCTACCTGCTGATGAACGATATATGGCTTCAATTAAAGGTGCTGTGCCTAAATATTCAGGATTATTAAAGCGAGGACTGACTGATAGCCTAGCATTATTAGCTACTTTTGGAGATGAATTTTCCTCCCAACTTGGTGGCTACAAACCCTCTGGTCATATTCGCATTTGGGTCAGAGAGCTTTTTGATGTCAATAAAGAGGTAAAGTTCTGGTACTCGCTTGGTAGCTGCATGCCGTTAATTGCTGAAGCAGCTCCAGAAGAATTTATTTCGGCTGTTGAGGTAGCAACATTAAATGAAAAACCAATATTACTTGGATTATTTGAAGAGGAAGATCCAGCTACTTTAGGTGGCGGTTGCTACCACTCAAATTTACTGTGGTCTCTAGAACAACTTTCTTGGAATAAACAATATTTTGCCAAAACCAGCTTATGTTTGGCTCGCTTAGC
>CAYNRB010000216.1:0-5442 GCA_964399475.1 uncultured Methylomarinum sp. | reverse complement strand
GCTGTTAATAAACGCTATTTTAAACCTGGCTTTGGTGAATGGTTATTAATTGATGCACTGACAAAATTACTGAATGCCAGCGAAACGGTTGCATTTCCTTTAATTGTGGTTGATGCAAAAGATGGAGTGGTTCAATTTTATGAAAAATTTGCTTTTACCGCGTTTTTGAACCTTTCTAATAAATTGTTTATTACGCTAGCCGATGTACGCAAAAGTTTAGGATAAACGGGTAAGAAAAGTAGAAATCCGAGTAATTGATTTAATATTCAGACCTTCTACCTCTAATAAAAAAATATTTGTAGCCTTGATGTAGCAGAGCGGAATCAAGGTGGTGTTTTCCAAAAAAACTTGATTCCACTTCGTTACATCAAGGCTACAAATAAAATCATTGAATTAGACGATAGCCTAGACCTCTCACCGTGATTAGCCATTTAGGTTGTTTGGGGTCTGTTTCAATTTTACGACGTAATTTTGCAATATGTATATCAACGGTTCGCGTTTCTATTGCATCGGCTTGTTTATATCCCCAGACATGTTCAAGTAACTCTTCGCGAGAGACAGGGCGTTCTGAGATACTTTGTAAATAAGACAGAATTTCTATTTCACGTCTAGAAAAGGCCAGTGGCTTTTCTGAATTTTTTTGCAATAAATTAGCGGTATCAATTTGTATATTACCCACTTGTAAAATCGGATTTTCTTTAATCAGAATTTGGCTGCGTTTTAAAACGATTTGTACCCGTAAAACTAATTCTCTGACTGAAAAAGGCTTAGCAATATAGTCATCAGCACCTAAAGTTAATCCGCTAATAATATCTTCTTCTGATGATTTTGCGGTCAACATGATAATCGGCAGTTTATTATTCTGCTTTCTGATTTGATTACAGATGGAAAAACCATTTAATGAAGGTAGCATGACATCCAGTAAAATTAACGCATAGTTTCCCTGCAAGGCTTTTTCTAAACCAACTTTTCCATCAATTGCAGAATCCACTTCAAATCCATGAAAAACAAAGACATCAATAAGTCCATGTAGAATAGCGGGTTCATCTTCAATGATGAGTAATTTGAGTTTCGAAGTCATAGAATCAAACAATTCTTCTGTTGGTGGGATTTAGTGTCGAACAGTGATGCTGGCGCTTACCTTTTATTAAAACCAAGGATGTGGGAGCAAAGGAAACACATCAATCACAAAAGATGCGTTTGGCATCTCTGCTTATTCTATTCTTTCTGGGTATGATTATCCGCTATCTTAATACATTCAAACATTAAATCATCCACTTCATCTTCGGCGTGTTGCTCAGAATAGTGCAAACCACATTCTGATTCATTGTTTAAATGTTTAATAATTCCATGTATGGAAACGGGGATACCCGATTCTGGCATCGTCAGGTTGATCTTGATTTCACTTTCCGACAAGTCGGTGGTAATGGGAGTATGGAGTTTTATTTTTATCCCAGTGTAACTCATATCAATAATTGTTCCTTCTAGGATGAGTTCTTTTTTTGGAGGTGGGGGGGCTATAGTGATGTTAGCGGCTAAACCATTAGGATTAAATCGGGGATACGTGCGCTTATCTTTATCCATGGTAACTCCAGTTATGAGTGATTTCTTAAAGATCTTGTAAAACTTTACCCAGTGCTATTATTCTTTACATCTGTGGAATATTCTTGCTAGTTGCCCCTCTTAGGAGTGAGGATTTAATAATATCCGAAAGTTTGGCGCAGGATTTTTGTTCGTCTTCAAGGCGTAGAAACGGGCGCATAGCGAGCTATGCAACTGTTTCTACAACGCAGAAGACGGACAAAAAGACAAGCCAAGATTCGGATATTATTAAATCCTCGCTCCTTAATGATTATGAAGGGTTACTAGATTATAAGAAAGCATTTAATTTGTCTTCAATTTTTTTCTTCAGCTTTAGATAATGGATAGCTTGCCGTTGTGAATCATTTTCAATTCCTAGATAAGAACTAGGTGCATCAATATCAGAAATATGGATAGGATATATTTCTTTGTTATTTCTAGATTTTAATATAGCTTGAGAAACCTTTTCAAACAATTTTGTATCATATTGGAGAGAACTAAATTCTATCTCATTACAATAAATATAGTAATTTTCAGCCGATTTTTTTGTTGAGGAATTTTCAATATTGATGCGCAGATCAGTGAAATTAAGAGACGTAGTCCATGTTGCTGGATGCAGATTAAAAATTCCTTCGGCATTCCTTCGAATTTCATAAAATTCCAAACGAAGTTCGCTACTATAAAAGGGATGAAGTAATATCGACTCTAAAAATAAGGAATAATGGCTTAAGACCTGGTTGTAATTACTTTGCTTGTGCTCTTGAATGAATAATGATCCTTTTTCATCAATTATATAAATAGAAATAATGTTTTTTTCATTCAGATAAAAAACCTGAATTTTTTGTTTTTGATTCCGTGTATATAAAAAGGGAATCAGACTATTCTCTGCAACGTAAGGATCAAAAAATACCTCACTAAATGAATCTTGAGTGTTACTTAATTCCTGCAAAACCAATTCGTTTGATTCTAAAGGCCAATAATGCAAACGCGCATTTTTTTTCTGAAAAACAGTGTATGAATTTTCACATGGCAGAAAATAGCGATAGCTTGATGAATCCGCTTGTTTTGCGAAAAATTCGATCAAATTTTCAAAAATCGTTTCGATTCTAAGTGTGATACTTTTGGCTCGAATAGGCGTAAAGCAGACTACTTGAAACTTGTCCCTGCAAATAGGCTGGAGACTATTATTAAATGCAGCGGTTAAACAGTCAAAAAGCGCATCTGTGCCAATAAATTGAGTAATACTTACCTCGCCCCAATTCGATACACTTATTTGGTCAATTTGTTTGATAAAATTTTGTCTATTATTGCCATAGCTCAAAGGATCAGAACGTTCACTCATCAGCAATAGTCCATCGCCTCTTTCATCTAGTTCAGGAAGACCCAGGTTAATAAACAGTAGAGTGGCAAGTAGCTTATCGGTATTGTTATAGATAGAAAGCGAAGCTGTATCTGTAGCTAAGTTGGTCGATAAAAACTCGAATAGCTGAGCTAAAATCTGTTGCAGTTCATTCTTTGATAGTCGAAGTGTTTCGGGTTGAAAATGAAATTGACAGGATTTTTTGTATAAACCATTAATTATTAACCAGCCCAACAAACCCAATAAACTACTCTCCTGTTTAATGGAAAGCTGTTGATTTGTATACTTGCCAGAGTATAAAGTCCAGACTGATGTTGCATTTTTCCGCATCGATTCAATAATCGTGAGTTCATTTTCTTTGCTCTGGACGTTTGAGCGAGTGGTTATTATTTCTATTTTTCCTGGTTTTTTATCCAGAAAAACGTGTAGCTTTCGAGAGATTAATTTTAAGTCATTATTTGTTCGATAATGATAGTTTACGTGTTCTGCCGCTAATGAAAGTGCCATTCGCAAGCAGCGTTTTAATTCTGAGCGAATAATAATATGTTCTTGTATGGCTTTTTTAATATCCCAATATTTATGTTCAATCAGTTCAGGGAGAAGATTTTCTGGCCAGTTCCATAAATCAGCAATAGATTGCAAATAATCTTCTCTGAAAACTCGGGTCTGATAATCCAGCCTTGTAGTAGAAGATCCCATGATTTTTAAAAAGAAGCATTGTCTAGCCAGATTAAGTCTTTGTATGGATTCTGGGTTTTGTAAATTGTCCTCAACTTTGGAATATATTAAAAAATAAGGGTCTAAACGATCTATATTAAAGCTGCCTTGATAGATTGATTTTTTTAACTCAAAACACAACCATTGAGGTTGAGGATATTCTTGAGCATAAGATTCCATTAAAAAAAGTTTCAACAGTGATTTATGAGGCGAGCTAATTGATTTATAGATATGCCAAAGTGTGGCGCTAATAAATTCTTCTACTGGGATAGATTCAAGCCCCCCAAAATCAATGACATCATTTTCAGCGATAAAGCGGTTTTCTAATAAATGATTAAGATATAAGGTATAGTTTTGTTCCTGATTCGGTGGGACTAGCCACCAGGCAGGTATGCGTCCGGCAATAAAAATAGCTGTACGGTAGAATTCTTCCAATAATATAAAATGTTGGGTTTTACCACTACTTTCTACGGAAATAGGGTCATGTTGACCTTGACAAAACTGCTGGTTATCAATCAAAAAGAAATGGACTTCAAGCTTAAGCGTGGCCGCCCAGTTTTCAATTTCAGTGGCTTTTTGTTGAAGCTCCTCAATTTTTGATGATAACAGCCCTGGTTTATAGCAAAGCCATATATCCATATCACTGGATTTAGAAAAAGCAATACTACTGACGCTACCCATTAGAAATATGCCATGAATATAATAACTGGGTAATGCACGGCGTTTGTATAAAAAACCCTTAGAATATTTTTTGGCAGCGTCCGTTGTCTGTTTATTCGGCTTGTAGTCAGGAATTCCCACTACTGTATCTGATGAAATAAAACCAGGTAATAAAGGATGGTTTTGATGAAATAATAGCGGTAAAAGCTGTAAAAAAACGCGCTGACGTGGCTGTAAAAATTCTTGAATACGTTTTAAACGTAGTTGATTCAAGTTTTTAAAACGTATATTAATCGCGTGAAGATCTTTTTTACTGATATCTTCGCCAGGAGACCCTAGCTGGATTGATGGATAATCTTTGAATTCACTCACTTGATGTTATTTATCCAGTTTCATAGAGAGGCATAAGAAAATCATGGGAAACCAAAGCTCTAATCTTTACTGATTAATAAAGAAGCCTAGCAATGTAACATTACATACTTAAGCAATAATGTTTTAATAAACAGTGCTTTAACTATGTAGGTTGGGTTAAATTTTTTAGCACAGCAAAAAAACGTAACCCAACAACACATTGATTAATCGGAAAATGTTGGGTTACGTTATCGCGCTTCGCTTGATAAGCAAACCCAACCTACAGACAGCCTAAGCCATTATTTATTAAAATTAAATCGTTTTGTAGGTAGTATTATCCTATAAATGCAACGCCATACTTTCTCTTGAATACTTAATATTCTAGACTAATATCTAAAATATTCAGAAATTATAAAGTTGATAGTAGTGAGGCTGTGAGTCGATATTGTCTTGCAGAACAGTTTCTTTATAAGACAAATTTTAGTTCGCCTTCAAATCTACAAGTTATTTGCTTCCCTACCCTATGTAGGATAGGATTCTTTTTGGCAGAATCATTGGTCTTGAAGATATGTTTTTAAAACGGGACATTGACATAAAAAATATTTTTTACTCTACCCTTTTTTAAGCAACAATAGTTTTATGTATAAATTGAATAAGTGTAATAAGCCTTACACCGTAATATAAAAAGCAACTCGTAAGATGGATTGTAGGTTGGATGAGCGATAGCGTTATCCGACATTTTTTACGCAAAGGGTTTGATATGCGATTAATGG
>CAYNRB010000215.1:1238-5482 GCA_964399475.1 uncultured Methylomarinum sp. | reverse complement strand
ATTTATTTATTTATTTTTCATTTCTAAGTATAGCTAAATCCTTTGTTTTTCCAATAAAAATCTCAAACACTCATTATAAATTAGCAGCGTATTAGATATAATCAGTTCTAGCATTTTCAGCAACTAAATTATGGCCTTATCATACACTTTAAAATTATCTGAATCACAGTTACAAAAAAAAGTCTCAGCAATGATGCCAATTCAGAAAAACAAATATTATTTCACTGTGATTCTGTCAAATCCTCAGATTGAATTATTGGAAGACACTAATGAGATAGGGCTTTTGACGCATGTTGAAGTTAGTGGTCCGAAGGGTATAAAAGGGAATGGGATGGTTAAACTTATAGGCTCAATAAGTTATGAGTCAGAAACAAATCAGTTTTTCTTTAAAAACCCCACAATTCATCAGTTGAAAATTGCTTCTATCTCAGAAAAATATAGTCTCATCGTACAAAAAATAATACAATTTATTGCGCGTAAAATGCTTTTTACCTATCCTGTGTACACGTTAAAAGACGATAATATTAAACATAAATTTGCAAAATCTATGCTTCGATCTGTTTCCGTTAAGAATAAACAATTATTGTTGAAATTGAATATGTTTTAAGAAATTAGAAAAACAAATAAAATCTTGTTTATAATTTACAATACTACACAAAAAAATTCTAATTGAGGATATGATATTTATGATCATTCTATGGACGGACGCATTAATTTATTTTTTGGTGCTTTCAATCGGAGGAGCTGGATTTTTTTTATGCCGGAAACCTCATGTTCAAAGACCTTTGAAAAAAATAGCGGCCAGTAAAACGGGCATGATTTCTTTACTGGTTCTACTATTTTTTATTGCTATCGGTTTGCTGGATTCTGTGCATTTTAAATCCTCACAAACGCGTACCCAGGAAATTATTAGTTTGCTGGATTATTGGGCTAAACCATTACGAACACAGGTTGAAAAAACCTATTCTGCCCCCTTTTCTGCCTACCAATATAGTAAGGAAACCATACTCCAGAAAGATGGAACAAAACTATGGGGTTATCCACGCTTAAAATATGCGGGTTCACATCTGCAAAATCCTGAGGCTGATAAGTTCTCAGATGTTTTAGGAAAAGCTCTAATCGGTTTTAGTAAAGGGGCGGTATGGGTTATTTTGTTTAGTGTTTTATTGTGGTTTTCAGTGTCGGAAAAATATAAAAC
Source organism: uncultured Methylomarinum sp. (assembly GCA_964399475.1). Taxonomy (GTDB): domain Bacteria; phylum Pseudomonadota; class Gammaproteobacteria; order Methylococcales; family Methylomonadaceae; genus QPIN01. Next base: position 4,284 of record CAYNRB010000215.1, on the reverse strand, counting down.
AATATTAAAACATTCAACTGCAAAAGCAATGTGTCTGGTGTTTTTTTTGTTGGTTTCAACCAGCTATATGTTGATTGATTTATCTGGTTTTTATCATGTATTAGGCACTGATAAAGTGGGGGAAGATGTTTTTTATCAGGCCATAAAAAGTATTCGAACCGGTTTGGTAATTGGTTCATTAACCACTATGATCATGTTACCGCTTGCTATTGTGTTTGGCATAATGGCAGGTTATTTCAGAGGTTGGGTAGATGATCTGATTCAATATATTTACACAACCTTAAATTCTATACCCAGCGTTTTATTAATTGCCGCCTCTATTTTAATGGTTCAAGTTTACATGTCGAATCATGCTGAAGATTTTAATAGTTTGATTGTACGTTCAGATATGCGTTTGCTGTTTTTATGCCTGATTCTTGGAGTGACAAGCTGGACAGGGTTATGTCGTATGCTCCGTGCAGAAACGCTTAAATTAAGGGAAATGGATTATGTGCAGGCTGCGCAAGCTTTAGGTGTAAAACGAGGAACAATTCTGGTAAGACATATTTTGCCTAATGTCATGCATATTGTATTAATTTCTGTTGTACTGGATTTTAGTGCCCTAGTGTTGGCGGAAGCGGTTTTATCCTATATTAATATTGGGGTTGATCCAACAACCTATAGCTGGGGGAATATGATCAATGGTGCAAGGCTGGAAATGGCGCGTGACCCTGTGGTTTGGTGGTCGTTATTAGCTTCTTTTGTATTTATGTTTAGTCTGGTTTTGGCGGCTAACTTATTTGCTGATACGGTCAGAAATGCTTTTGATCCAAGAAGAACAGAGCAGGGCGAATAATGGAAGATAAGTTATTGGAAGTTAAAGAATTAACGGTTGCATTCAAAGATGAAACAGTAGTCAGTGATATCAGTTTTGAGATCTATGCAGGTGAAACCTTTGCGTTAGTTGGAGAGTCAGGTTCAGGCAAATCTATTACTGCCTTATCAATTCTAAGGCTATTGCCATCGAATGCTCTGGTTTCAGCAAAGGGAATGAGGCTTAAAGATAAAGACTTATTGAGCCTAACTGAACATGAATATTGTAAAGTCAGAGGTAAACGAATTAGTTTGATCTTTCAGGATCCACTCTCAGCACTTAATCCTGTAATGACTATTGGGGAACAGATTGCCGAAGTGATAGAAATTCATTTTAGTTATTCCAAAATGGAGATCAGGCAGCAGGTTTTCGAATTGTTATCTCAAGTGGAAATTCCCGAACCAGAACGAAGAATTAATGAATATCCTCACCAGCTATCTGGAGGACAACGCCAACGAGTGATGATTGCTATTGCCTTAGCAGGAAAGCCAGATCTGTTAATTGCTGATGAACCAACGACTGCATTGGATGTAACGATACAAGCGCAAATTTTACAATTATTAAAAGTTATGCAAAAAAAAACAGGTATGGCATTATGGTTTATCAGTCATGATCTGGCACTGGTTTCTAATATTGCCGACCGAATTGCGGTGATGCATCAAGGTAAAATTGTTGAAACTAATTTTACCCGTCAGTTTTTTAAACAGGCAAAACATCCGTACAGTCTAAAATTATTAGCGGCACTTCCTTCTATGGATAGTTGTCTGGAAAGGGAAATAGAAAAAACTGAACAATCGGAATCCAGTTTACTAAAGGTGGAGAATTTTAAAGTCTATTATCCCATCCGCAAGGGGTTTTTTAAACGAATTGTTGATTATGTTCGTGCAGTGGATGGCGTCAGTTTTGAATTGCAAAAAGGTAAAACTTTAGCCTTGGTTGGAGAGTCAGGTTGTGGAAAAACAACTTTAGGTAAAGGTCTGCTGAATCTGATTAAAAGTAACTCGGGTCGGGTGATTTTAGAAGGCGTGGATTTAACCACACTAAAGGGTAATGACTTGTTGAATAAACGTGCTGAAATTCAAATCGTATTTCAGGATCCTTTTGCATCCATGAATCCTCGAATGCTGGTAGGTGAGATTATTGAAGAGGGGATTAGAGCATTGAACCCGGAGCTTTGTTCAGCGAATAGACAGGAACGGGTTGTTAGTCTGTTAAATCAGGTTGAATTGTCGGCATCAGCAATATTACGTTATCCCCATGAGTTTTCTGGAGGACAGAGGCAACGGATTTGTATCGCCAGGGCATTAGCTGTAGAACCTAAGCTAATAGTTTGTGATGAACCTACTAGTGCTTTAGATGTTTCTGTTCAAGCACAAATTATTGCTCTGTTAAAAGGTTTACAGCAAGAAAAGGGACTCAGTTATCTATTTATTACCCATGACTTGGCTGTTGTTGCTGAAATTGCTGATGAAGTGGCGGTAATGTATAAAGGAAAAATTGTAGAACAGGGATCTGTCCGGCAAGTGTTAACTCAGCCACGTCATCATTACACAGAGAAACTATTAAAGGCTGTACCCGTAATTTCTGAATAGTTTTTTTAATTTTAATAAGAAGGAAAAAGAATGAAAAACATTATTATCACATCGGTTGCTTTGGCTTCATTTGCAATGTCTGGATCGCTCTATGCAGGAATGAATGAATTATTAAATCAAGCGATGGATACAGCTGAAACAGTTCAAAATACCCGAACAGCAGTAAAAAATGCTAAAGAAACAGCGGAAGCAGTGGCAGATACAGATACGTCTAGCTTTATTTCGAATATGGTTAATGAATTAGGCGTAACAGAAACTCAGGCGCGTGGTGGTTCTGGCGCTTTATTTCAGATGGTTAAAAGCCGTTTACCAGCCAGTGATTTTAGTCAGGTAAGTGCGGCTATTCCTGGTATGGACGGTTTGTTAGGTGCGGCATCTTCAACTAAACCTTCTTTATTAAGTGGTGTAGCTGCTTTAGCAGGAGAAAATAGTGGAATTGCCAATGCGGCTTCTTTAATAGATACCTTTAAACAATTGGATTTGTCAAAAGGCATGGTGGGTCAGTTCTCTAGTTATATTGTTGACTATGCAAAGAAAAGTAGCGGTGATCTGGTCGGTAATTTGTTAAAGAATGCGTTGGGTGGACTTTAGCGGTTAATAT
>CAYNRB010000215.1:0-1138 GCA_964399475.1 uncultured Methylomarinum sp. | reverse complement strand
CACGTTTCATGATTTGCCTATCCTGCTGGCAGGTTCTTGTCCTATCAACTAATACATAATTGAGAGGGGGGGAGGTCAGATATATAAGGATCACCCCTATTATTTACAAAGCTTATCCAAAGAAATAGATGGCTCTATCTGTCTAGATGCATAACGCCTAACCAAAGTAACACCAGATATATCGTAGCTGAGAACATCAATACGTTTAATCTCATTGATTAATGTGGTGACCAATTTATGCCGTACTTTCCTTGCATCCAATGAGATTTGGTAAGTTAATACACCCGCTTCACTTTCCTCAGTTGCGGAAAGTTCAATATCCTTATCTTCAAGAGTATTTAGAAATAGTGATAAAACGTAAGTGCCTGATGTTTTAGTAAATAATTCCAATAAGAAGTCAATTTTTTTACACAACCTCCTTGTTCTAAAATAGGCCGCACTTCTAGACGACGAAGAGATACCTGCTCAGAGCCAACTTCCATAAAAGTCTCGGCTGTTTTGATAATATTACCTTCACGACCAGAAAATTCTATTCTAGTAGTAAAAGAATATGAGCTTGAAGAGGGTAAAATATAAGTGGCTTGATAGTAACCAGGATCACTTGAAAGACGTATTTCAGAAGGTGATGTAATTGATTCTGAAGCAGTCAGATTAGTATTCAGTAGTTTATCGTTTCGCCATACTTGAATTTTTGGTGATAACCCAGTGATAGGTTTACCGTAGTCGAATCCTTCAACATGCAAAATAATTGGCTGTCCTGCCGACCCTTGTTGCTCAAAGCTCCTAATAAATAAAAAAAATCTTTCAAGTAAACTTATAAAAGTTGTTACCCGTTCATTGCCTGTTGCAGGTAAATGTGTCAGACGTAATTTCCATATACCAGGTTGAGGATCAAGCAGTTCAGGAAGTAGAATTAAATCGCCCTGTTCAGGATTTTTTATTACATTTCTCTGTTGGACAACAATTCGACCGTCTCCAGCTTCTATTACAATATGACCGGATGGATCAATAAGAGATACTTCAGGTGCCTAGGAGAGGAGCACGGAGCTGTATCTGAAGCCTGCCTTCATTTATGTTTGGCAACTCAAATAAAATCTCAGTGCTTGTAGATTTTTGATCTACTTGTTCTTGAAACAAT
>CAYNRB010000214.1:0-5516 GCA_964399475.1 uncultured Methylomarinum sp. | reverse complement strand
TGAAGATGGAAAAAAAGACAAGTAAAATGTTAAATTAATTATGCTTGGGTACTTAAAGACAGAAGGCTAAGATTTTTTTATTCTGATGAACATGAAAATAATGTTTTCATGTTCATCATTACATCTAAAAATTCTCCGTGACCTGCCTAATCACTGATAATTTCTTTTACTTCACCCTTAACTGCAAGTAAAACCACACTCGCCAACTGATGAAAAATTCCATGCTCAACCACGCCAGGCATACCGTTCAATAGAGAATTTAATTGCGCACTATTTAAAGCCTGATCAAAAACCATATCCAAAACCAAACTGCCATAAGAGCTAACAAACAAACCATTCCCATTAGTTCGTAGCCCACCTTTCCCACCTGCTACTTCAAGGCTTTGCTTTACTATTTGCCAGGAAAAGGGCATAACTTCAATAGGAATAGGAAATTTAGCACCAATCCGATCAACCATTTTGCTATTATCAACTAGCACAATAAATCGTTCACTGGCTTTCGCTAAAATTTTCTCTCTAACCAGATCCGCACCCTGCCCTTTGAGCAATGTATTATCCGATGTGACTTCATCGGCGCCATCTACATATAAATCTAAATGCCTTAAATGTTCAATTGAAATGAGTGGTAAATCTAATTCCTGTGCTTTACGCATACTGACTATAGAACTTGCGACAACCGTTACATTTAAATCTTCGACATTATTTCGTCGGGCAAGTTCTGCAATAAAATAATCGGCTGTTGAGCCTGTTCCTAAACCAACACACATACCCTCTTTAACGCATTGGGCGGCATGTATAGCTACAAGTTCTTTTTCATTCATACCTAACTCCTGGCATAAGAAATAAACGGCATTCTTAAGAATGCCGATAATTCTAAATCAAACCCCTCTATAAGCCAATATCTTGATTCTTTCCAGCATGGCTTCTGCATGACCCTCGTGATTCACACCATAACAAGCTTCAACCAATACCCCATCCAGACCGATAATAAATGTGGATCTAAGAATAGCCATTTTTTTCTTGCCATTTTTTACTTTTTCTTGCCATACGCCATAGCTTTCACAGATTTCTCCGCTTTCATCAGCCAGTAAATCCATATTTAAATCAAATTTCTTAATAAATTTTGCATGGCTTTCACAAGAATCTTTACTCACGCCGATAACAACGGTACTCAACTCTGCAAATTCAGCTGCCAATCGAGTAAAGTCATTGGCTTCTATGGTGCAACCTGGTGTATCGTCTTTAGGATAAAAATATAAAATAACCGCTTTTTCCCCTTTAAAGGAAGATAACTTAACTTCTTTTTCAGCTTGATTCACTGAAGTAAAATCTGGTGCAGTTTGATTTTTTTCTAACATGGAAAGCCCCTTTAATTATTATTATGAAAAGTTTAGGTAACTTAGGAAGGTTCACGAAATAACTTGAGCAACTAGCTTGTCTTTTTGTCCGGCTTCTGAGTTGCAACTTCGGTAATTGCTCCTGCATTACTCTACCTATATACATCCATGAGTTAGTTGAATACGAAAAAAAATCCTACACCAGTTGCTCAAGTTATTTCATGCCTATTCCTTAAGAAAAAATAGTCATAGGAAATCAGTCTGTTTATTTCCAGTTACGCTAAAAACCTTAGTCTGATGGTCATGAAATGACCTTCAGATTATCACTTAAATTCCCTAACAAAAAAACCTTTTTTTTACAAAACTCAAAAAGGTCTGCAAAACATAAACTTCCCAAGACTGTGGATGCCATTAAAAACCGCAATCCTGACCATTAACAAAGGACGATTGCTTATTCTGAAAAACCTGCCAAACACCGTCCTTCAGTACTTATTGAAAGTCTCTTTTGCTCGCCGCTTAAACGCTTTGATAGCCGGAACAAGAAAAACAAACAATACCAGAACAGCTAAGATCAAAGGCCAAAAAACAGCTTGATTCCATTGCTCTCTTTTTAGTGCGCGTTGTTTTACATCAATCCGAGTATATTTCAATCGATTATTTGCCATTAAATTTGGCTTTAAGTTTTTATACCATTTATGATATAAAGAGAAACTTTTAGGATGTGTACCAAAAACCCACGGCGCATCAAATCTAACTATGTTCTGCATTTCTTGGATAATCTGGAAACGTTGCTCTCCATTATCCATATTACGCATTTTTTCAAATAGCCGATCAAACTCAGAATTTTGATAATTAACCGCATTTTCTCCGCCATGTTTGACTTTGCCGTTTGCACCATACAATAGAAAAAAGAAATTTTCAGGATCAGGATAATCTGCGTTCCAGCCCCAGACAAATATCTGACCACTGCCATTTCGCATTTTTTCTTGAAAACGATTGTAATCTGTCGGTCTAACAACTAATTTAATGCCTAATTTTTCAAATTGTTTTCGGTACCAATTCATTCTGGGTCTGTCATCAACACTGACAGAAGTGGTATCAAAATATAAAACCAAAGCCTCACCGGTTTTTTTATCTATTCCATTGGCATAACCTGCTTCTGACATAAGGATTTCAGCTTTAGTAATAGATTTTCGTTGATACTGGTTATCAATCCAGTCATAAACATAAGGATTCATTCCAGCTTCGTTATCAACCTGTCCATAAATACCTGGTGGTAACATTCCTTGAGCAGACACGCCTCTACCATTCATGAATATGGCAATATATTCTTCATAATCAATCGCAATAGAAATGGCCTGGCGTAATTTACGAGTAGCTTCTGAGTCTCCACCTACAACAGAATCCAGCATATTAAAACCCATGTAATAAATTGAAGTAGTAATTGCAGTTTGTAATTGAATGCCTTTCTGCGCCATCGAATCAGTCAATTGAGCATCCCCAGAGCCTGAAAATTGAACCGCTTGATCAAAACTGTCTGAAGAAATACCTGAGGCATCATAATAGCCTTGTAAAAATTTGTTCCAATAGGGAATGGTTTCTTTTTCCAGCTTATAAATAACTTTATCTATAAAGGGGAGTAACTTTCCTGCATCATCCAATAGGCCTTTCTCTTCATCACCTGGCTCACCTTCAAGCGGATAGAAATCCTGATGATAATCCGGGTTTTTAGCCATAATCATCTGCCTGTTAGGATTGTTTTCTAGTAGAAAATAAGGGCCAGTTCCTACGGGGAACCAATCCAGAGTTATGTTTTTATCAATCAAACCTTGCTGCTGATAAAACACATCCGCCTCCCAAGGCATGGGTGCAAAAAAGGGCATGGCAAGCCAGTATTTAAACTGAGGGTATTTGCCATTAATTCTGATTTTATAACGATATCGATTTAAAACTTCTACACCTGAAAGCGGTATAGATTTTATACTGGGTATATCCAACTTAGCTACCTGAGTAGAAAATTCATCAAATCCAGCTATGTGATGCCGCATGATTTCTGCAATAGGCGATTGAATTTTCGGATGAGCCAAACGTTTAATCTGATAGACATAATCATCTGCCGTCAACTCTCTATTTTGTTGATCTGTAAAGTCTTTTAATTCGTTAATTTCAGATAATTGATTAGTATTCAACTGATGATTTGCTTTACTAAACGCAGGATGCTTCTGATAATGAATAGCCGATTTAATTTCGATAATATAATCTGTATAGGCAATTTCATCATCCACAACATCGCCAATAAGCAGTTCGTCATGCTGATTGTAATACTCAACTTCCGGCATTTTTACAGCGGTTAAAGGCACCAACTGATAAGGCCTTTTTAGATAATGGTATTGATAAGGTGGCTCATAAATCTGGGCAATAAAAGTATATTCATTTGAGCTATAGGCAACTGCTGGATCTAGATGCTTAGGTCTTTCTGAAAATGAAGAATACAAAATTGATTGTTCATCGGTTGTTTCTGAATACGGGTTATTCAGTTGTGAGATATCACAACTAGTTAATAAAATTATCAGAAAACTTATGCGTATTAATGTTGAATTAATTATATCCATTTCTTAACTATCGAATTATATGACTAGGCAAGGTATACTTTCCCCTATTCTAACTTTTAATAGTGACTTCGGGAGAAAAAAATGGGTTTTATGCAGGGTAAACGCGTCCTCATTGTAGGTTTAGCCAGTAACAAATCAATTGCTTGGGGTATCGCAAAAGCCATGCATCGAGAAGGGGCAGAACTTGCATTTACCTATCAAAATGAAAAACTGAAAAGCCGTGTCATCAAAATGGCAGAAGAATGTAATTCAACATTAACCATGGAACTTGACGTGGTCAATGATGAACAAATTAATTCTGTTTTTAAAGAACTAGGTAGTCACTGGAATGGACTGGATTCAATTGTTCATTCTGTAGCCTTTGCCCCGCGAGATGCTTTAGAGGGTGATTTCGTCAATGCGACTAGTCGAGAAAACTTTGCCATAGCGCACGACATCAGTTCTTACAGCTTTACTGCATTAGCAAAAGCCGGCAGAGAGATGATGCAAGGCCGTAATGGATCTTTACTGACCTTAACTTATTTAGGCGCTAATAGAGCCATTCCAAACTATAATGTTATGGGCGTAGCCAAAGCTAGTCTCGAAGCAAATGTACGTTATATGGCGGCAGCTTTGGGCGAAGAAGGAATCAGAGTCAACGCGGTTTCAGCCGGCCCTATCAGGACGCTGGCTTCTGCTGGAATTACTAATTTTAGATCCATGCTTAGCAAAGCAGCTAACACAGCCCCTTCAAAGAAAAATGTAACGATTGATGAAGTAGGTAATGTAGCTGCATTTTTATGCTCTGACCTAGCTTCTGGCATTACCGGTGAAATTACTTATGTTGATGGAGGTTATAATATTGCGGGTATTGTTGCGGATTAAATTTGTCGGATTTTATTTTCTTTGATCTATTCCATTTGTATATTTTGGACTAACCAGTGAAAGACAGGAAAAAGCAATTTAAAATATCAGGAAGGACTGCAATAGCTTAAGTAATTCACTAATTCTATTGCACTCCTTTAGACTATCCTGTCATAAATAGACTTCGCACGGTTACGGTTACGGAATTTATAGCGAGTTGATTTTACCTACATGGATGTTGAGTGAGTAGGAGCGGAAGCTTTGTCGATAGCAAAGCGCTGAAACGGGCGCATTGCAAGCTAGTACCCCATCAACATTGGTTTGATGGGTGGGTGGAACAAATTCTAAAAAACCGTCATTCCCGAAGTCTCTTATCGGGAATTCATTGATACAAGTTTATGGATTCCTACCAAGAGCACGTAGGAATGACGAACTACGGACTTACCTAACAATGGAACATTGACAGACTACTAGCTTCAGACAACCTGAACTCACGGAAATTAATTTGATACCTAAAAAAGGATGAGGCTAAGTTTTGTAAACGATAAGGTGGTTTCCAACAATCACTCATCATGCCATGAATGCTGGGTTACGTTTTCTCGCTACGCTCAAAAATCTAACCCAGCCTACCCTTTTGGTCTCATTTTAATGTATCGGAAAAACAAAGTTTTCTTAATAAACTGCATTAACTAATTTTCCTAAGATCATCAAGTCAATTTAATTA
>CAYNRB010000213.1:0-5518 GCA_964399475.1 uncultured Methylomarinum sp. | reverse complement strand
GACTTTCAGTCGTTTTAAAACAACCTATGGACTTTCAGTCCATAGTGGTTGAGTTGCGCATTAATGGCGGAAGATGCTATTGCTTTGCCGCCCTGACAATCTCATCGTCCAATAAATCCTACCATTACAGCAGTATAGTTTGAAAAGAAACCCGAAATGGCAATTAGCAATATATTGTATTCTCCTACATATGATTCTCATGCTTTATTAATTATTCAAGCCTTGCAAGCCATATAAACCCCAGCAAAATTTCTTGGTAGCGATGATGAATTATTATTCCAGCTAGTTCGTATATCTCTGTCTATTTATATCGTCAATGTTTAAGGATATATTCCAACTATACCGTAAGTAATTTATGGAATGACCATCAAACTTTAGTGCTAGAAGCTGTGAATAAAAATCAGTATTCAGGAATGGCGAATGTACTGGAGACTGTCCTGATAGATATTGTCTGGGTCGCAGTGCTTCAAAGCGATTTCTGCGAGTTTTAGCCTAGGCTAAAAAAGCAGATATGGATCACGGGGGGGGAGTATAAACTATCGTATGAGTGGGTAGTATTCTGAAAATTCACTCTGATCAAAAGCGCCAGAATGTTCTAAAAAACTAAACCCTGCCAAGATGACAAGCAACCCAGCTATTACAGCCAAAGCGATTTTCCAGAAACTATAAGGTCTTTCTCCCTGTACTTGCCCTGTTCTACCATTAATAATAAACCGATAAGATTTGTTTCGATACAGAAAAGCAGCCGACCATACGGGTAATAAGCAATGTTTATAGGTTGTATTACTATGTTGGGTATTGACATGGTGGATACGCTGATGATCACCACCAATATCATAGGTAATATCACGATAAATAATGTGATCCATTTTTTCCTTGGCCTGATCGAACCCTTCACTTAATTCTAGTTGATAGACTTCACTCTGGAAACCACTGATATATTTATCATTATAGGGAACCAAGCTTTCTAGATCCCAAGGTTGAAGATGATCAAGAATTTGTCTTGGTAAAGATAAACTGGCACCAATTAAAACATCATCAAAATATCGAAAAACATGCCCTCTAACATCAGTCCAACGTATTTTAGGGATTCTTTTCGTTGTTGAAATCATCCGCCCATTTCGCACATATCTAACTTTTTGTCGAACGTAATAGGTATCTCCCCTACTCCCAGTATAGCTACTTTCTGCGTTGCTATCATACGTCCAATAAGGTAAATAAATGCCTTGTAATTTGGTTTTGTTGCGTACATATTTTTTGATTTCATTCGGGGCAAACCACAGACTATTTAACCACAGGTTAAATTTTTCTTTCGCATGCTTATCATCAATTAAAAAGGGTAATATTGATTTAGGATGTAAGTGTTTACTTGCTTCTAGATTGTTAACTATATCCATGCCACAAAAAGGACATTCTCCAGCATGAGTACTACTAGCAAACTTAAAACTGGCACCACAAGCATTGCAATGCACCTGTTCTATAGTTGCTGAACTAGTATGAGAGGCTTTCTCAAGTTCAATTAAAGCCTGTTGCAAATCATATTCCTTTATGATCTTCTGCTTTTCAACAATAGTACTTTTATGTTCACAATAGTCACAGACCTGGTGTTGAGTGCCTGGCTGATATTTCAACATGGCTCCACAATGCGAGCAGGGGAATTGATTAGTCTGATCTTGTGATTTTATGTTGTTTTTATGATTCGTTTTCACGTATTCTAGTATCCTGAAAAAAATCGTTGGTAAAAAATGAAAAATAAATATACATTTTGGCGCAGTTCTTTTGTTTGTAATCGTTGGGCAATGGGAACATAGCTGGCTACATCACTATTGCTATTCAAACTCTGACAGACAAAAAGGCAAGTTAGAATGGTTATGATATTTATTTTTGTTCAATCCATATTGGGGGGGATGGGAGGGGGTACCATAGTAAAATGAGCAGCAAGTTCAGCTACTTTTTTTGCGGGAGTCCACTCAACCAATGTTTGATTCCAGACTAAGGTATTGGCCAGAACTAATCCTGATTGTATTTTTTTTTCCAGCTCAAGTAAATTAATCGGCCCTGATTGCTGACCATTAATTGCCAAAAAATATTGAGTTTGTTTGGGAATGGGTGGGGGCGCTATTACTTGCTCAGATGTTCCTCGAGTGGAATTCGGTACACTCATTTTGTTGGCCAAGGCAAAGCCAAGCCCTAAGCTTATCCCTTCAGAAGCCGAACCCGAAGGATTTTCTGCAGCCGCTTTCATGGCTTCTGCTGCCTGAAAATCACTGTATTTTCTTAAATCACCGATAACACCCATACTGGTTCTTTTATCCAAAGCTTCTTCAACTGATTGAGGAAGAGAAATATTTTCGACCAGTAACTTGGTTATTTCAAGACCGTATTCCAGAAATTCTGGCGCAATTTTAGCACAAATAAAATCACTTAAGTCATCGTAATTAGAGGCTAAATCCAAAACAGGTATATTAGCTTCACCTAAAATGCTGGCAAAACGAGAGAGGATAAGATTACGTAATTGATCACTGATATCATCAGTTAAAAAGTGACCACTAGTCCCCGAAATTTCTTTGATAAAGGTCAAAGGGTCGTCTATTCTTACACAGTAAGTACCGAAAGCACGTATACGAACCACACCAAATTCTTTATCTCGCAAGATAAGCGGATTTTTCGTTCCCCATTTTAAATCGGTAAAACGTCGGGTATTAAAAAAATAAACTTCAGCCTTAAAAGGACTTTCAAAACCATGCGGCCAGTTTTCAAGCGTGGTCATAACCGGCATATTATTAGTTTCTAATTCATACATGCCTGGCTCAAAAAAATCTGCCGCTCTCCCTTCGTTAACTAATATTGCAACTTGTGATTCTCGTACGGTTAATTTTGCCCCATATTTAATTTCATTGCCATAACGTTTAAACCGATAGAGCATGGTTTCATCAGACTCATCTAGCCATTCAATAACATCTACAAATTCTCCAAACATTTTGCCCCAGATGCCCATTGTTTACTCCTATGCTTCGGCTTAAAGCTAAAAAATCAAATATTCAATTATACCAATGCCTCAATTACAATCCTATGAAGTATTCAATAACTATGACTCGTTATCTTCTGATTCAGTATTTTGATTTGCTGAACTAGCCAGTGCTTTGCGTAATTCTGATTCGCATAATTCTAACTGTATAACAGCCTCTGAGCGCATTTTTTTACCCTCATCTGCAATTTTAAGGCTCTCATTAATGGTTTCAATCAGCATATTATTAGCTTTTTTGATTGATTCAATATCAAAAACACCACGCTCTAATTGCTGACGAGTTTGCTGATTAGTTTGCTTCAGATTTTCAGCATTGGCTTCAAGTAGCTCATTGGTTAAATCAGTTGCAGATTGCAATGTTTTAGCAGCATCAGCTGAACGGTAAATAGCGACAGCTGTTGCTAATTGTTGTTTCCAGAGGGGAATGGTATTGACAATGGTAGAATTAATTTTATTAATTAAACCTTTATCATTTTCTTGCACCATGCGAATTCCAGGCAAACTTTGCATGGCAACCTGACGTGTCAAACGTAAATCATGGATTCGTCTATCTAAATCATCTCTGGAGAATCGCAAATCTTTTAATTCCTGTGCTTCTATTACTGATTCTGAGTTTTCAACTGTTTTGGCTTTATCCGGAATAACTTGATCATCCAGTTGTTTCAGTTTTTTATCACCCGCAGTAATGTAAAAGTCAAGGTTATGAAAATAATCCAAATTCGCATCGTACAATTTGTCGAGCATGGTAATATCAGTTAATAAGGTGGTTTTATGAGAATCCAGCTTATTAGTGATGCTATCAATTTGTTTACGAACATCTTCATATTGCTGTAAAAACAAGACTACCGGTTTTGCTTTTCCAAAAAGTCTGGCAAAAAATCCAGGTTTATTATCAGGGTCTAAAATATCTATATCAAAACCACGCAACGTTGCGACCATTTCATTTAAATCTTGACCAGCACTACCCAAATCCTTATTTTTTACACCCTCTAGCATTCGGTCAGAAATAGTTGTTAATTGCTCCTGGGCTTTACTTCCAAAATATATAATGGATTGACTATTATCAATATCAATTTCTGCAATTATCTGGTCAATCTGGGCTTTATCATCGGAATTTGATTGCTGATAATCCATTAACTCCTTGTTAAGACCGGGTACAATTTCTTCAAAAATAGAACTACCTGGGATAGTGACATTTTCTTGTGTGGATACGTTTTCTTCACTCATTATATTGTCCTGTGTGATACAAGGGGTTACTAGAAACCTTCATGTTTTAATTGAGCGGCTAATACTTCCATGTTGACATCAAGATCTAGAATATCATCTTCTAAAAGTTTTTGTTTTTGTTCAATAAATACAGATTCTATGGTTATTAATACCGCTTCAAAGTTCCTACTCAACTGTTTAGATTGATGCTTGTTTTGCATATCAGCATAACCGTTCGTTACTTTTAAAGCACCATCAAGATAGATATTAAGAAATTTTCTTGCTCGTCTAATATCGCCTGGGTCTTCCTCCAGCATATTCAAAATATCTTGTGCGTGATCGCAAATAATCTGGATACGTTTATTAAAAACTTTATTAATGATTAGACTGTTGGCATCCTTAATCCCTGATATTTGCGCTTCTGCTTCGATAATTGTCTGGGATATTTCGTCAGCACTGTAACCATGTGACCCTTTAACCATTTTCTCTTGGCGAGGATCAAAACCATAAAATAGTAACATCCCCGCAAAGGCACCCGTTCCAAATGCCAAAGAAACAAAAAAAGAATGACCGACACCTAAAAATGCAACCCATGCAGTTGTTATAGAAACAACTAATGCGGCTAAAGTCTTAAGTGGCCATTTAGGGGCTAGAGTAATTTTTTTATCATGATACTGTATTTCTGCGAAAAGTCCTTTTCTTAACAAAGTCGCAGCTAGTAAAAACAATGCACAGCCACTTACATTACAAACTATTTGTAAAAAATCACCATTGGCAAATGAAAATAATGATGCAGGAATTAATCCGAGAGGCAGAAAATAAAATGACAACCCACGACCTTTAGAAAGTAATTTTTTACGATGTTTATTTTGAAACAATTTGGGTTGACGTAAATTCTGAGAATTTTTCATAGGAACCTAGTATTTTTAGATTCTGATTGGTTCAGAGTATGATTAGCAGTTAATATATTTTCTAAATGAAGTGACTTAAATAGAGCCTGACAAGATGCAAGACTCACTGTTGTAAGTAGGAGTAATAGGCCAATTAAAGTTCTTAAAGGTTTATTCATAATTTATAATCGAGAATCTTTGGAGCATTATAAAATGACACCTAATCTTGGAATGTGAATTAGATTAAAAAGGCTCGCACATTTTATTCTGAGATTCTGCATTATAAACACTCCCTTTCAAAGAACAAGGGCTTCATTTTTAGCAAAAGATTAAAACAATCTAAGTATTCAGACACTAATGTTACTAAATATAACAATAAAGTCATTAATAGATT
>CAYNRB010000212.1:0-5525 GCA_964399475.1 uncultured Methylomarinum sp. | reverse complement strand
TTAAGAAAACGCAGGGTGGGCAGTCTTTTTTTCCCACCAACTTGGAGTACGCTAAGGTCAGAACTCCTGATCCCATTTACTCAACCACTATGGACTGAAAGTCCATAGGTTGTTTTAAAACGACTGAAAGTCGTCCCGTATTTACTGATTCGCAACTATTCAAAAACTATAAATTTCAACTTTAAACCCAAACAAACAACGATTAAACCAACAGACGATTTAATGTATCCGCTAAAAATCCCAGGGGGAATAAGGAAGACCCACAGCCACTCAGACATGCCATCAATGTAGCCTGGATGGAGCGTAGCGGAATCCAGGGTCAGTCGCATCATTCCTTTCCCGGATTTCGCTGCGCTACATCCAGGCTACCCGTTAATTCAATATCAAGGACGGTTGCCCTGGGCTTTAGTGTGGATACGATTTAATGATAATATTTTTCTCAAATCACTCCTAGATCAAAAAAAATAGGAGTAGCAGCTAAAGCCTTGCATTAAAAGTGCATAGTTTTAAACTAGCGATATGAGACAATAAAATCAATATCTTGCAGGTATTTGTAAGAAAATTAAATGTGACCAAAAGGGTGGGCTGGGTTAGATTTTTGAGCGTAGCGAGAAAACCTAACCCAGCATTCATGGCATGATGGGTGCCTGTTATAGTTTACAAAACTTAGCCTTATTGGGTATCAAATTAATTTCCCTGAGATTAGGTTGTCTAAAGGTGGGCAAAAAAGACTGCCCACCCTACAAAAAATCGATCAAGTTGGCTCTGTATCATACAGCGGACACCTTCTTTACTTGTTTTTATTTAACAACATCAATAAAGGCTGAACAGCAATTGTAGCTTCATTTACATTGGGATTTCGACCATCATTAAATTCTTGCAGATTGGTCAGCCCATCATTGTCTCCATCAATACTGGCATCGCTACTATCGAACGGGTCTAACCCATGCAGGATTTCATAAGTATCTGGCATTAAATCATTATCGTCATCAAGATCGCAGACATCTCCCTGACCATCACTTTCATTATCAAGTTGCGATGCGTTAGGATCATCAGGACAATTATCTGATGTGTCAGGGATACCGTCTCCATCCGTATCAGTCACACTTCCAGCCACGGTAGTTAAATCTGCATTGGAAATATCAAAGAAAATATTTCCGTTACACTTTACTTTAAAGCGTGCCGTAGTACTATCCACAACATCGGTTGGAATGCTAATGCTCTGGATTCCATCATTAGGTGTTGCACCACCTGAGACATTAGTAAAGCTGTTGCCAGCATCAGTGGTAAGGAAAATATCAACATTACCACAGCTTACTGGGGCAAGATTTGTGTTAACAACATTCCAGGTAACTGTCGTATTATCACCTGCATTAAATATTGCTGAACTAGCATGCGAGGTAATCTGAAAGTTGTCTGAACTGGTGGTTGCAGTGACTACCATCTCATCTGTATTGACACCACCCACTCCATCCCGTATGGCGACAGAAAAATTAATCGTTCTATTGGTAACCGGTAATTTTTCACCCTTACTGGTGGTGTTGCTCAAGATATTGGCTAACTTTGGGAAAACACGAGTGGCTGAGGATTGAGGAAGGAAAGGTCGAAACAGGGCATTATTCCCTGTATCAACACCAACATCTGACGGACTTCCCGCATCTATCTGTTCCCAGGAATAGGTTATTGGATCAGAATCAGGATCACTGCCTGTCGCTGTGAGTTCAAAAGGCGTGTTAATTGGAATAGTAAAATCACTACCTGCATTAACAGTAGGTTGCTGATTATTTAATGATGATGCAGTACCACAAAAACTGCCGAAACCAGAATTAACAAAGTCACTGATAACTTCAATGCTTTTAACATGAAACATTGCATCTGAATTGGATTGTAAATTATTGGTTGAACCACATATGCCGGCATAAGCCTGAATAGTTGACCCACTGCCTGACTCAAAAGCAGTTGCAGCATTTCTATTTCCTCCACTACAACTGCCCGTTTCGCTATTGAATGTATGGGGTGCAGCAAATTGATGGCCTATCTCATGCGCAACAAAATCAATGTCAAAAGGATCACCTATAGGTGAAGGTTGTCCTGTTACACCCCAGGCTTTTCCAGTGCTGCAAAGTACGCCTAAAGTAGCAACACCTCCACCGCCGGTACTAAAGACGTGACCAATATCATAATTTGAACTGCCAATGACATTATTAATCGTGGTCTGGTTTTGAGACAGCATGGCAAATCCATCCGAGTTTGTATAACCATCCGTTGCAGCGTTAGTAAAAACAAGCTGATCCGTATTAGCAACCAGTACCATTGTAATCGCTAAATCACGTTCTTAGATAACGTTAATACGACTGACTGTCGTTATTATGGCTGCTAAACCTTGATCAACTGTACCCCCATGAAAAGCGGTATATTCACCAGTTGCAGCCATTGCTAATCGAAAGGTTTTTAAGTTTTCTCCTGTTCTTTGTGCATTATTGCTTGGTGTAGAAGAGGGTTGCTGTTGATGATCATGCTCCACAACATTACAACTAAAGGGTTTTTTATTAGCTGGATGATAATGCTTGTCGTAATAACTGATATAAAATGTCGTATTTATTGATTTTCGTGGGTCTATAAATAAGCGGCTACCATCCTGCATAATAAGCATGGCATGAAAACCTTTGCTGTTTATATCGACTACACCACTTAACCCATTATTGTCTCTGGCATCTACTCTGTAGGTTTTGATTTCAGGGTATTTAGCTGCTAATTCAGGTGCCATTACTCTACCAGGTTCAACTTGCAGAGAAATGAACCCTCCATTAGGCAGAGGCAGGTCTAGCTGTATAGAATTTTTCGCTTCTGAATTGGCTTTAGAAGATAGGTTGTCGGCCAATGCCAGCTTATCACGCATTCCTTGTTCATCCATATTAAGTAACCGAAAGGTATCTGGTAATAAGGTTAGCGTAGAAGAGATTGCATCTGATGATTTAGATGAGACATCAAGCCAGAGTGAACTAGTTTGCCCAAAAGAACTTCCGCTTAAAAACAGCAGACTCAGAAAAAAAATACGACTAATCATAATTTAACTCATATAAAACTAAATTTTGTTAATAAAATTAGGAGTTTAGAGAGTCTCTCAACACTGTTTTCTAAAACTATAATATTTGACAGCTATTCATTTTTTAAGGTTTTTTCAATAACATCAAGATAGGCTGTATTGCGATTATAGCTTCATTAAGATTAGGATTTCGATTAGCAATAAATTCCTCCAAATTAGTCAGGCCATCGCTGTCATTATCTAAACCGGCATCATTGCTATCAAAAGGGTTTAAGCCGTGTATCACTTCGAAAGTATCCGGTATTCCATCATTATCGTCATCAATATCGCAAACATCACCTTCTCCATCGGCATCAAAATTAAGTTGTGCTGAATTAGCATCAGCTGGGCAGTTATCTGTGGCATCTGGAATACCATCGCCATCGCCATCTGGAACAATTCCTGCAACTGTAATTAAATCAGTATTGGAAATATCAAAAAAGATATTACCGTTACACTTGACTTTAAACCGAGCAGTTGTGCTATCAGCAACATTTGCTGGTATGGTAATATTTTGGCTACCATCATTTGCTGTTGCACCACCCGACACGTTAGTAAAAGAGCTACCCGAGTTTGTAGTGAGGAAGATATCAACATTACTACAATTGACTGGTGAAGTATTTGTATTAACCACATTCCAAGTTAGCGTAGTATTATCACCCGCGTTAAATGACACTGTATTATTGTGCGAGGTAATTCGAAAATTATCAGAATTAGTCGTCGTTGTTACTACCATTTGATCAGTTTCTACGCCTCCCACCCCATCACGCACTGCAATTGAAAAATTAAGTACTCTATTCGTTACCGGTAATTTTTCACCTTTACTGGTTGAATTATTCAAAATATTAGCTAATTTTGGAAAAACACGCGTAGCTGTATTTTGAGGCAATAAAGTACGAAATAATGCATTATTGCCCGTATCAACATCCACATTAGAAGCATTGCCAGCATCCACTTGTTCCCAAGAATATGTGATAGGATCAGAATCTGGATCACTAGCCTGAGCGATTAGTTCAAATGGGGTGTTGATAGGAATTATATAATCATTTCCTGCGTTTACAATAGGTCGTTGATTATTCAATGATGAGATTGAACCACAATTACTATTACTATTGGTACTATTAATATAGTTACTCATGGCTTCTATGCTTTTAACATGAAACATGGCATCGGCATTATTTTGTAAATTATTTGTAGAACCACAAATACCAGCATAAGCTTGTATGGTTGAACCACTACCCGGTTCAAAAGCGGTACTAGCAGTTCTATTTCCATTACAACTTAAAGTAGTACTATTAAATGTATGGTGCCCACCAAACTGGTGCCCGAATTCGTGTGCGACTAGCTGAATATCAAAGGGGTCTCCAATGGGTGCAAACCTCCCCGTTACACCTTTAGCTTTAAACTCACCAAAAGATGAGTTAAAACATGCCACCCCTACAAAGGCAACACCCCCATTAAAAGTACTAAAGACATGACCAATATCATAATTGGCAGAGCCAATTACACTGTCAACCTTGGCCTGATTTTCATCAAGCATAGCGCTGGCATTATTGTTAGTATATCCATCAGTACTCGCATTAGTAAATATCAGTGAATCTGTATTGGCAATGAGTACCAATTTAATCGCTAAATCTCTTTCGTAAATAACATTAATACGACTAATTGTGGTTGATATTGCTGCTAAAGCTAGACTTTTAGTTCCCCCATGAAAAGCAGTATATTCGCCCGTTGCAGCCATTGCCAATCGAAAGGTTTTTAAATTCTCACCTGTTCTTTTCGCTAGGTCGGGTATTTCTGACCTCAATTGCTGTACAGGGTGGTTATGCTCTTTAACAGTACAATTAAACGGTTCTTTTTGGCTAGGATGATAATGCTTGTCGTAATAACTTATATAGAAAGTTGTGTTTCCAGAGATGCGAGGATCAATAAATAAGCGACTACCATCATGCATAAATAGCATGGCATGAAAGCCTTTATTGGTTATATCTACAACACCACTAATTCCATTATTATCTCTGGCATCAACTCTATATGTCTTGATTTGAGGATACCTAGCTGCTAATTCTGCTGCCATAACCTGAGTAGGCTGAACATGCAAAGACAAGAATTCTCCATTAGGCAATGGCAATTCTAACGAATAATTTTCAGCAAGTTTCGATTGAGTTGAAATATTATCATTCAAGGCTAATCTATCCCGTATGCCTTGCTCATCTAAGCTGAGTAGTCGATAAGAATCAGGCATCAAAGGTAAAGTTGTGGAGATAGTGGAAATGCTTTTAGAGGAAACATCAAACCAAAGTGAACTAGCTTGAGCAAAAGAGTAACCACACAAAAACAATATACCAAGTAAAAAAACACGAAATGTCATAAACTAATCCAAATTCAATATCCATGCCCAAAGGACATGGATTTGGGTTAACCCCCTAAAAGGGAGCCA
>CAYNRB010000211.1:131-5556 GCA_964399475.1 uncultured Methylomarinum sp. | reverse complement strand
CATTTTATACGCGCTGTTTTCTGTTAAATAAGGTGAAGATAAATAACTTTGACCTACTTCATCTACAGAAATACCGATACCAGAAAATGTTGTCCAAAGCGTATCATTGATACTTTCCCGCCAGCCAATACCTCCGGTTTCTGAACTGCCATAAATCTCTAATACTTTGTGCTGACTCTGTTGAAATATTTGTGATGCGACATCGCAGACTAAAACGCCACCAGAACTAAATATAGCTTTTAATTTGCTGATGGCTAGCCATGGAGTTAAATCATCTAATCGCCTTAACTGTGCAGGGCTGGCTATCCAATAGGCTGAAATATGTTCAGCTGTTTTTAACAAGGACTCAGGGCTCAAAAACATTTCACTCTGAAAACAGCGTCCAGCAGATAATGGCCACAACACTCGAAATAATAAGCCATAAATATGTTGATGACTAACTGTAGCTAAAACCTGAGCATCACCCAGCTTTCCCCCCCAATATCGCTCTAATGTGTCTATTTCATTTTGAAACTGTTGTAAGGTTTTATTAATCGCTTTTGCTTGTCCACTAGAACCAGAAGTAAATAGAGTGATGGTTGCCTGATCTAAATCTAGTGCTGTTAATTCAAAATCACCTGATTGATTAATATCTATTAATGTTTCCTTCCCATCCCAGTCACCTAATAATACATAACCCTGCTCAATTAATTGTTCAGCCGTTACGGGTTTATTATTAGCCGCTATCAGTACGTTTTTTTGACAGTGTAATAGTGCAAATAAGCTGATAGAAAATGGATAGGCTTCTTCATAGTAAAGAGAGAATTTATCATTCGATGATTTAGAAAGTGCCTCGGCTAATTGACAAATATCAAAATGAAACTGCTGTTGATCAGTCACCTTCCCTTTAAAAACAGCGATGGGCTTGTGCCTAGCAGTAGCAAATGCACACTCAGAAAGTAGGCATATTTTCCTTTGCTCAAATATCATAATTGGATGATGCTCAGAATCATAGGGGAAACACAGATCATATCGGCATGTTTTTCCAAGTATATTTTTTTGTTATCTGTTGTTTCTAACATTATTATAAATATGCATTAGGAACGCGCATGGAATACTTTCATCAACTAGCACAGAATTTTTATTTGTATTTAACTAACACATGGATGTGTGTAGGTAGAGTAATGCAGGAGCAATTACCAAGACCTAAAAATAGGCGCATAGCAAGCCTAGAGCAAAAAGACTAGATAGAAATGGGAGGTTGTTTCATATACATACCTTAAATAAACACTAATGGCGACACTTGAAATTTACTACTAATTTTTTTAATCTGTTCAAGATTCAACATTCTTTTCCCTGTTAAAATTTCAGAAACCACCCCTTGGCTACCTATTTTTTTTAAATCAGATTGTTTCAAGTTATGTTCCTGCATAAGATATTTTAAAACATCAATAGGGGATGCTTCTTTTATTGTATGCTCTCGGTTTTCATAATTTTCTATTAGATTCCCTATCGTTTCCATTACAGGTGCTAGTTCATGATTCTGGTCATTAGCTACTTCATCTACTAAGTTATCTAAAGTATAAACCAAATCCTGATACTCCGCTTCTGTATGCGGTACTGAAAAGATAGCTTTAATAGTTGGCCATATTTTTGAGATGTTTTCTAATTGACTATTCATGATTTTTCCATTTTTCTTTGTTGTACACCTCATGTGTCAGCACATGAGGAATATATAGACATTGCGTGCTGTAATGTATAGCGGAAATCAGCCTTATTTGATTACCACCTATGTTAAATACAGTTAAATTATCAACTTTATCTACACTTGGAAAAACCCCTCTTAACTTCGAAAAACTTGATATTTCGTTTTGCTTGACTATTCGATACCAAGTATCCAAGGCAGTTGACGTCTTTAGATGTTTTTTAGAGAATTCTATTAACCGTCGTCGTGTAATCATGTGCATACACAAGCAATATCTCATAACGAGATTATTTACAAGTAAAAATTATTTTTCCTTTTCTATTTGTTCTATAGTTATTTTAAAAAATACCAAAGTACTTTAAAGTAATATTTAAATTACTCCGAAGGCTTGGCCAATACACCTTGCCGCCCAGTAAAATAACTAATTAATTTTGCTTTTAAATATCCATTAATAAAATGAAATAAGCGTATCAAATGTCGAGGGTATTTCACCCCCATCACTACATATTTATGACAAACAGCCACGCGCTTATAAAATGCTTTAAGAACTAATTGATATTCAATATCGAGCTCATCAACAGTAAAGCCATCCGGAGCCCAAATAAAATTCATTCCATTCATTTTTTGCCAATGATCATCCTTGATATTGGTTCCATAAAGCTCTCTGTATATTGGGGAACCAGGATAGGGGGTGAACTTTGAAAGGTTCATTGTCGACATGGGAATTCTTTTTATAAAAGCTTTAGTCATCTCTATGCTTTCTTTCGTTTCCCCAGGATAGCCCAGCATAAATAACCCTTTACATCGAATACCCGCTTCAGCCGCCCAGTTAATAGCTTGTTCTGATATTTCAACTCGTGCTGCTTTTTCCATTTTTTGTAACAATTCGTTTGAGCCAGTTTCCAGCCCAAAACTAATTTCCCAGCAACCTGCTTGCTTCATCCGCTTTAAAACATCTAATTTAACGGTATCAACACGCGCGGTACAACTCCAACTTATCTGCAAGTTATTCTCGATAATTAAATCGCATAACTTTAAGGTTCTAATTCGGCTGGCTAGAAATAAGTCATCTACAAACTGAATATGTTGAATACCAAATTGCTGTTGTAAATGCTTCATGGTATTAAAAACAGTTTCTGGGGAATTTGCTCGAACTTGTGCACCAAATGTTGAGGTGTCACAAAATTTACATAAGAAAGGACAGCCCCTAGAAGCTACCATGGTGGCAACTGGGCCTTGAGGATAATCAAAAATTGCAGGTAAATATGCTTCAGGGAAATTAGGTAACAAATCCCAAGCTGGCATAGCAAGAGAGTCTAGATCATTAATATTTGAAGCTGGCGGTGTTTTTATTATTTCCTTATCTTTACGAAACATAATACCCTTGACACTAACCAAGTCATTATTAGATTCCAACTCCGATAATAACAGCGGTAAAACTTGCTCACCCTCATGAATAACAGTAATATCAAATTCTGGAAACCGTTCCATCGTTTCCAGACTCATGGAAGAAATATGCGGCCCTCCTACAATAATTTTACACTCAGGAAGTTTATTTTTGCATTTCCTAGCAATTTGTGCAGCTTGCCATACGCCTACCGTAAATAGAGTAATACCTATATATTCTGGCTGCTCCCTAACCAAGCGTTCAGCAACCTGCTCTATATCCAAGTTTTCAATATCACTTTCAATAATAGAAGTTTGATACCCCACCTCCCTAACTGCAGCAGCAAGATACATTAAACCTAAGGAAGGTGAGCGATTGGTCACATGTTTAACAAACTCATAACCCGCAGCAACCCGTTCATAGGGGGGGTTTACAAAAATTATTTTATTATTTTGTGATGTTGATTTTTTCATATCCACTCAAATTTAATAAAGAAGTCCTTTTATGCAGGATTTAATGTCATTCAGCAACATGACTCTATACAAACCACTGATTGAAGAAAAATAATGAGTAAAATCAAGGCTACGGAAAGTCTTCTGCCTGTCCATCTATTCCTTAGTAATCTTAAAAACAGCTTCAACAACATCATTAATTGTACGGGCACTTTTAAAGTCTTCAGGTTTTACACTTTTACCTGTGACTTCTTTAAGTTTAACGATCATATCGACAGCATCAATACTATCAAAATCTAATTCTTCATATAATCGAGCATCCAAAGTCACTATCTCTGGTTCAATCTCAAACATTTCCAGCATAATATCTTTTATTAACTGCAAAATATCTTCACGACTTGTCATACTTTCCCCATTTGTTCAGATTCAATAAACTTCGCTAAAGTAGCGACAGATGAAAAGATGTTAACCACATCATCTTTATCCTGATCAATCCGAACATCATATCTTTTTCTAATGACTAACCCTAATTCAAGTGCATCAATAGAATCTAAACCCAGTCCCTCGTTGAATAAAGCTTCCTCACTATTTATATCCTCAACAGTCAAATCTTCTAAATCTAAACAATCAATAATTAATTGTTTTAATTCATTTTTCATATTACTCATCGCACTCTCGTTGCTGTTCAAAATAATTTTGTAAATAACGATTAAACCGCCTAACAGCGATAGATTTTGGCTCTATTGCTAAAAATTGGTCCAAAATTACATCATCATCTACCGACATTGCCAAATGAAACCGTCTTTCTGGTATCTGATACCACTTTTCTGCTTTGGTTAACGTACGAGGAGTGCAGGTAATGGTAACTAAAGCTACCTTGGCATTAGCTTGTATAGCGATATGCGCAGCACTTCTTTGAAATTTATAATCTTTATTAGGGATTGATCTCGTCCCTTCAGGGAAAATAATCATTGTTCCTCCTGCTTTTAAACAGCTAACACTTTCACTGATCATTTTTTCTGGATCACCATTGCTGATGTAACCCGCATTGCTCACAGCCCCTTTGATATAAAGATTATGCCATAGTTTTTCTTTGACAATACAATTAGCGACGGGAATTCTACTGATTAGAAATACAATATCAATTAAAGTCGGGTGATTAGCAATAATCAATTGACTCGGTTGATTTAGCTTTTCTAGGCCATTAATTTCATAGGTCATAATGCCAATTCTATGCATAAGACCCATAAAGATATAAAAGCTGTAGTGCACTAATCGCTGAATATTTACAACTTGTTGTTGCTGATTAGATGATGCGAGTCTGACTATAGGAAAAACTAAAATCCTTAAAAAAATGCCACCTACTCCAAAAACACTAAAACTTAAACCTGTTGCAAATAATCGCCAGTAATAATTGAGTGATTTGTTCATATTGAAATAATAACTTAATATACGGGCCCGTTGCAAAACTAAAAAAACGAAGAGTATTCTATACCACATCGGCTAAAAAAAGAAAACCTTACTCATAAATGCTAAAATAGCAATACTAAAAATATAAAAACACCAAAAAGTCAGCAAGTTACATAACATATTAGCGCAAACTTGGTTAAACACTCAGTATTTCCATAGCTATCAGATGAATTAGGCGAGTTAATTAACAAACAACAGAACTGCTTACAGCATTAGAAACGATTCTGATTGAAGCATTTTTTTCCAGCTAGGAACGTGTATGGAATAACTTCCCGAAATTATAACTCAGGATTTTTCTTCAGGTTATCCAGGTCGTCGGCCAGCAGATGATAGAGTTGCATAGCCAGAACATGTCAGGTTTCACTACGTTGTACCCTAAATTACCTTTGCACAATAACGCTTCTGAATTAGGCGCACGCGTTCAAGCCAGAG
>CAYNRB010000211.1:0-108 GCA_964399475.1 uncultured Methylomarinum sp. | reverse complement strand
AATGTCAGAAGACGGTACGAAAATAAAAGATACGTTTATGACCATTAGCCAAACAGCTAAAAAACTCGGTGTTAGAACTTATGACTATATTCGAGACAGAGTCAGTGG
>CAYNRB010000210.1:0-5593 GCA_964399475.1 uncultured Methylomarinum sp. | reverse complement strand
TCACGTAAGGTTTCGGGCGTTTCGCCGAGGGTTTCGAGTAATCGGCGACGGATTTTCAGGCTTTCCTGATAAAGCTCAAAAGCCGCTTCCCTTCGTCCCAGTGCGTTTTCCAAATCTCCCTTTTTATTCATAAAAACACTGCGATAGCGAAATGTTTCTGAACTTTCTTTCTGTTTATCAGCTACTGACAAACAAGTATTGATTATTTCTTCAGCCAGTTTTCTGTTACCTAATTCATAAGCTCTATCAAAAGCTCTCCAACCCACTTGAAATAACTCAAAATCTGATACTGAGGTTTTTTGGATTTTTTGCCATTCCTTTAATTCTACTGCATCTTCTGTGCTGGTTTGGAAATCGTAGTTTTGCTGTGCACGATAGGAAGGCGGGAAAATATTGGGATTCTTATCAATCAGAATAGTAGAAAGAAATTCATCGGTATGATTTCTGACCGACCAAAGATCGGGAGCAATTTCTCGTAATCGACTTTTATAGTCGAGGGGAACCAAAATAATTACGGGGTAAGGGAATTTATTTCTCAGTTGGTCTCGATATTCATTGAGCCTGGAAAAAAAATGGTCTCGCGCCTTATCCCATTCTTCACTGCGGTGATATATTTCTAACCACAAAGGGACTTTAATATCGGGAATAATTGATTTTTCTAGTTCTGAAAAAAAATCATGGGTGAGATTGGCTGTAATTTCGGGTTTGAGTATTTTTAAGGCAGATACATTGCCTTTTTGTTGATGATAAAGTCTGCCTCTAAAAATATCGACTAACGCTTCATCGTCAACAAATAAAATGATCAGACTGAAAAGTTCTGCCCATTCTAAATGGTTTTTAAATTCCTGCCATTGTTCCTCTTCTTTTGCACTAGTTAGTCTCATTGGCAATCAAGGTTTATTCGTTAATCTCTTTTTTTAGCAAGGGATGTACATCATACCAGTCATCGCCATTACGATAATTTAAGACTAAATTGGTATCAAAAAAACGAGCTAGGTTAGGCAGTTTATCAATAGCCTCCAAGTTTGCTTTTTTGTTATCGGCAATTTTTTGTAACCATTGTTTATCTTCATTCGCAATGGGTAACATTTCCCGACGTAATTGATTGAGGGAGTTCTCTATAGTTTTGTTATCAATAGGTATGCTCGTTGCTTTAACTAAAGCTGTGCGTAATAACCTAAAAAAATCTCTTAAATCACCGCCTGATGCTATTGCCAAGTTATTGACTTGTTCTTCACTAAACACATCCTGCCAATGTGGATATCTTCTGATGATCAGTTCACGCATTATCTCCAATCCCTTACTATCCAATGTATTATCATTGTTTTGTACATGGATGCTCGGTAGCGTATAGACTAACGTCCCACCTAATAGACGACCTAATCCTGGTGCTAGTGCAGGTAAATAAGGCGGTATGGTATAAACAATATGTAGCATTGGAATTTGTAGACTGGCTGCATGACCTGAAAACAGGTTTTCAACACTTTTATGGACTTGGATTGAACCATCAGCCCCTACACCCCTTATTTGCTCTACGGTATCAATTAGTAAAACTACTTTTTTATCTTCATTTTTTGATATTTTACGAATTAATTGAACGGTATCTTGCGCGAATTTATGTGCTTCGCTAACAATTTTTGCGGTATGGCCTTGCAGACTTTTTTGTAAAAGCTGTTTAAAAGTGGGGTCATCTTTTAATGATGCGGTAAGGCTTCCAGCTTCTGTTTTAATACCAACTTTGTCAAGTTGAACATCTCGTTTAAGAAAATCGGTAAAACGTTCTAAATAACCACGATCAGCCGGTGCTGTTTGATAGCGTTTTTCTACATCATCACTTAAGGCTATCATGATAGAAACCAAAAAATCACTGATTTCTACAACCGTGGTAAGGTTCATGTATTCGCGCATATCCAGCAAAAAAACTTCACAGTCATCTGCTTCAAGCATTTGCTTTAAGCGTCTGAATTCGGTGCTTTTACCACAGCCTCTTTGTCCTGAAAATAAGTTAACGCTTTCTGAGAGGCTAAAGCTAATTCTTGTTGCCAGTTCGGTAATAGGATCCGAATCACTTTCTTGTAAAAAAGGATAATAGTAGGGATCAGATGGATCTATGGGTTGATCTTCTAGTGTGTTGTAAAACTTTTTTAGCTTACTTTTATTTTGGTTTTCAGGCATGGTGAGAGTACTTAATGCTGTTCTTCAGTACTTTATTATAGATGATAAGATGATTTTTTAACTTGGAATTTTTTTGAGGAGTCTTTAGCTTGGTCTGTAAAGTATATTAATTTGTATAGAAGGTTTTAGCTCTCATGTATTCCATGACGCACAAAAGGTGTCCACAAAAGGTGTCAGGTCTTGAATCTTGATTTTTCTAATAAGGGCAGGCTATAGTGGTCCTAAATAAAAAAATCAAAAGCGCCTAACCAATCGCTCCAGCTGACCGATGTTCCGCTACGCGGAACATCGGCATCTGGGCTCGGTCGTTATGCTCTATAAATTTTGGTATAGATTTATCTACTGGTACAATACTGGAGATTAAATATAAACAAGGAGTTTTTATGGCAGTTCTCAATGAAACCATTGAGTTAGCACGGAACATTATTCAAATCTAACAGCACAAATATTTAAAGCCGATGTGTTTTCTTTCATGGAGGTATAAGGCCAGAATATTTATCACCATTCCGTGCACACATGGAAAATCTTGCTAATAGACCAGACAAGTCAGATAATCTTGTATTTATTTTACATACTCCTGGTGGTGTAGCTGAGCAAGCGCGCCATTGCTCATTTTTTGGATTCAGCGGCGTCCTTGCCCCAGAATGCAAAAATTGAGCAGCGATTAGTAAGCCCCGGACGTCCTGCGTCCGCCTCAACTCCGCACAAAAGCCGCTCCGTTAAGGCTACCTCACTGACTTGACGGCTGTCGGTATAAAATTTTAGCCTCCCTCGCATGCTATCGCATACATCGGATCAGCAAATTTCCCTGTCGCCTACCGCGGACTAAAAATCATCACTCCGCTATCGCTCCGTTTCCCTGATTTTAAGCGATAGTTGAAAAAATAGTGGATATTATTCGTCATCATTATAAAGAAGTCTGGTTTGTTGTTCCTGATATGGCAATGTCAGCAGGAACGATCCTTTGTATGTCAGGGGATAAGATTTATATGGACTATTCATCTGCTCTTGGTCCCATTGATCCGCAAATCCCAAATAGTGATGGACAACTTGTTCCAGCTTTAGGGTATTTAGATCAAGTAGAAAGAATGATTGAAAAGTCTAAAGATGGGACTTTAACTGATGCAGAGTTTGCAATATTACAAAATCAAGATTTAGCTACATTACGGAGATATGAACAAGCTCGTGATTTATCTGTATCTCTTTTAGAAGATTGGCTAGTCAAGTATAAATTTAAAGACTGGAGTACACATTCAGGTAATGGTGAACCAGTAACCGATTTAGAAAAAAAATCTAGAGCAAAAGAAATAGCTGAGGCCTTAAGTAACCATAAGAGGTGGCATTCACATGGAAGAATGATTGGAATTAAAACACTTACTGATGATTTACGTTTGAGAATAGAAGACTATACTGATAACGAAGAGTTAAAATCAGTTATCAGGCAATATAGTGACCTGCTTCTTGATTGTGTTCAAAGTAGAGGTATTAACCATATGTTTCACATTATGGGGTTCTCTAATAAAAATCAAGATGATACATAAATTAAAGAGAGTACAAATATGAATACTACAAGTGAGACATTAAAAAAAATATTAGAGACTGCACCAATTAATGATCAAGAAAAATTAAAAAAACAACAAGATTACTATAAAAGACTTGTACAAAACGGAACAGCACAAAAACAAACATATAATTTAAAATCAGTATCTGCAATTTAAAGTAAAAGCATAACAAAAAGTTCCAGTTGACCGCTGGCTGCGTAGTTTTTTGTCAACGGTCATTTATTATCAAAGTTCAGTGTGTTTGCAGCGTTCATCGTATACCTGCCAGCGACCACTGAACTTAGCGTTATACGCAAAAAAAGAGCATCATTATGGAGTTGTCAGAAGTAGTCCCTTGGGGAAGATCATTCAAAGAATACAGAGAGATGTTCTCATTATCTGACCGTGATCTTGAAAAAACAATACTTGGTTGTGGTGACGGACCAGCTTGCTTCAACGCAGAACTGACAGCAATTGGTGGTAGCATCGTATCTGTAGACCCAATATACCAATTCAATACTAAACAAATACGGTCAAGAATTGATAAAGTTTACCCTCAAGTAATGGAGCAGGTAGCAATAAATAAAGCTGATTATGTATGGAATACTATTGGTAGTATTGAGGAATTAGGTCAAACTCGAATGGAGGCTATGCATAAATTCTTAGATGACTATGAAACTGGAAAAAATTCTAGTAGGTATATACACGAATCACTGCCAGCATTAACATTTAAAAATAAGTCATTTAATTTGGCGTTATGTTCACATTACTTGTTCCTATACAGCGATCATGTAAATCAAGAACAACATATTGCATCCATGAAAGAACTATGTCGCGTGTCTAAAGAGGTTAGAGTTTACCCATTACTATCACTTGATGGTAAAAAATCAAAGCATCTAAAAGCGGTGATGTCTGCACTAACGGATAATGGTACCAACGTTTCATTAATTCCCGTTGAATATGAATTTCAAAAAAATGCCACTGAAATGCTGGTGGCAAAATGCGTATAACAATGCAAATGCACTCGGACAGTTAAAAGCGTCGCTCAAAAAACGCGCAACACTTTTAACTGCCGGTTATTTGCGGCGTTAGCTTATGAACAAAGCCCTCATTTCTTGCAAATATAGAGTAATTACATTATAGTTACATTTTGCGTGTAAAAGAGGTCAGGAGCTATGGCTCACTTAGTCAAAATTGGTAATTCTAAAGGAATAAGAATCCCTAAATCACTGATAGAACAAGCACATCTGGAAGGAAAAGAACTGAAATTTCAGGTTCTCAATGGAGGACTTTTTATTGCTCCAGTTTTGAAGTCTAGAGAAGGTTGGGCAAAGGAAATTAATGAAACTCTAATGTCTTGCGGTGCCGAAAATATTGATCAAGAATGGTTAAACTCCGAGCTAACTTCTGATAAAGAATTGGAATGGTAAACCGGAAAATAGAGCGTTTTGAAGTATGGCTTGTAGAGCTTAGTCCAGCAAAAGGCAGAGAAATTAATAAAACAAGACCTTGTGTTGTAATTTCTCCTAATGAAATGGCTGCCCTTTCTACCGTACTTGTGGCTCCTATGACAACGAAAGGATTTAAGTTTCCCTGTAGAGTTGAATGTAAGTTTGAAGGAAAGAATGGGCTAATTCTCCTTGACCAAATAAGGGCGGTTGATAAATCACGATTAGTCAAAAATTTAGGGATAATTGGTAATAATACTCAAGAAAAATTATGTAGGTGTCTTCAAGAACTGTTTTCATATTAAGTAAAAAAGCTAAATCGGGGAGGGCTAGTATCTCTCTAGCCCTCCCCACGCTACCCTGCGTGCGGATCTGCACAGGGCGGTTCATCGCCATTATGAATAATGGAACTTCACCCATTGCTCTTCA
>CAYNRB010000209.1:0-5659 GCA_964399475.1 uncultured Methylomarinum sp. | reverse complement strand
AACAACAACAACAACAAAATAATCATTAATCTATACAATTTGCCTAAGAAAAGAATAATAACTTAATAAGTAATACCTTAAAAACATAGGTTCAGGAATGGGGATTTAATAAATTCTGGAAGTATAGTAGACCTCAGTTTGAAGACAGAAGTTTAAGTTGTAAACTGTCCAAAATAGGGGGAGAGGAGGGAAATGAGCAAAACAAAAAAGTATAAAAGTCACACAGCCGAATTCAAGTCCAGAGTGGGTCTGGAAGCCTTAAGACGCCAAAAAACGTTTAATGAAATAGGTTCAAGAGTATGCCCATCCGGTGCAGATTGGTCAGTGGAAGCACGTAAGGCGGAAAAGCGATAGCGCCTTCCGCCATTATCACATATCAAATCTTTTTCGTAAGAAATGTCGGATAACGCTATCGCTCATCCAACCTACGATGTATCCGTCTTACGAGTTGCAATCATAAATCAAAGACCTGACACCTATTTTACAATCATAAATCAAAGACCTGACACCTATTTTATGATACCTCTATTTGCCGACACCTCTATTTTTTTCCTCTATTTTTTTCCTTATCCCTAAACTACGTATCCGCTTTAAATCCCAGGGAGAACATGGAAACCGACAGCCTCTCAGACATGCCATCAATGTAGCCTGGATGGAGCGTAGCGGAATCCGGGATCAGCGTATCATTCCTTCCCAGATTTCGCTGTGCTACATCCAGGCTACCCGTTAATTCAATATCAGTGACGGTTGTCCTGGGTTTTATAGCGGATGGGTAGTTTATTTACTGCGAGTTACCTAAGGAACGTGCACAAAATAACTTGAGCAACTAGCTTGTCTTTTTGTCCGTTTTCTCGGCAATTGCTCCTGCATTGCTCAACTACACGCCATCCTTAATGCGTTGCAACTTCGGTTACATAGCTTGCTATGTGCCCTACGCTGCGCCTTGAAGACGAACAAAAATCCTACGCCAGTTGCTCAAGTTATTTCGTGCCCATTCCTAAGCTGATGTCGCTCATTTCTTAATCTACCTACATAGCAATTGGTTTTGCAAGAATATAAACCTGTAAAACACTATGAAACCCAAATTTTTCACTCTATTTAGTGACCTAACGGTTCTTTACTAGTTTAAGATTGATATGAATCAATGCTATTTTCTTAAGTATCCATTAGAATAAGCTCTTTTTTGTTGCACAAACTATTTATGATAGAAATAGGTAAATTTAATCAGCTGAAAATCATTAAGCTAAATACAGAGGAAGTGGTTCTGGATGGCGGTGAGTCCGGTGAAATTCTTTTACAGTCAGCTGATCTATCAAAAGATCTTAATATTGCAGATGAATTAAATGTATTTGTCTATGGCGATACAAAAGCAGGGTTAAAGGCAACCACTCAAATACCCTTGGCTCAGCTTGATGATGTAGCTTATCTAAAAGTCGTTTCTATTAGTCGTGTAGGTGCTTTTCTGGATTGGGGCTTAACTAAAGATTTATTACTCCCCTATAGTGAACAATCTGTAAAGTTAGTTGAAGGACAGAGTTATGTAGTTAAAATATTTCTGGATGAAGATAACAGACTAACGTCCTCCATGATGTTAAATGATTTCATTCAGGAAACTGCTTTTTATCTGAAAGAAGGTCAAAAAGTTGATTTAATAATTGCTGAAGAAACGGATTTGGGTCTAAAAGCCATTATTAATAATGAATATTGGGGCGTGCTTTATAAAAATGAAATTTTTCAAAAGTTAACTATTGGCCAGAAAATAACTGGCTATATTAAAAAAGTGAGAGATGACAAGAAAATTGACTTAGTTTTACAAGTGGCTAAGTATGGCGAAAAAGTAGAATCAGTGACTAAACAAATATTGGCACAAATTGAATCTCAGGGTGGAACACTTTCAATTAATGATAAAAGTCCACCTGATGAGATTTACCAAGCATTTTCTGTCAGTAAAAAAGTATTTAAACAGGCCATTGGCACTTTGTATAAACAGCATTTGATTGTAATTGACAAGCAAGGGATTAGCCTGGTTAGTTCTAAAAAGCCATCTGGAAAATAATACTCTGAACATATCAAATTCTGCTTCACGACGATAAAGTTAAGAGACTCATCCCGTCTTCCTGCATGCTCTTAGCTGGAATCCATGCATTCTGAGAGCTGGATTCCCGATAAATGACTCAGGAATGACAAAGTATTGCTCCTAACTATATGGCATTGACGCTCTGCTTAGTATCGATAAGCTTCATGATCTGGACATAAGGGATCAAGATTTTTTTAATGCTAATTCCTTGATTCTACTTCGCTACATCAAGGCTACATGCTGAGTTCACTTGGTAACAATAAATTTGAGATAGAGAAATAATCTAAAACATGGGAATACAGGAAAATTACGAACAATTACCTTTAAAGGACTTTACTGAAAAAGCCTATCTGGATTATTCCATGTATGTGATTTTGGACAGGGCTTTGCCTTATATTGGTGATGGATTAAAACCCGTGCAAAGACGTATTGTGTTTGCTATGTCCGAACTGGGATTAAATGCCTTAGCAAAGTATAAAAAATCTGCAAGAACTGTGGGGGATGTATTAGGTAAATATCACCCACATGGTGATTCCGCCTGTTATGAAGCCATGGTATTGATGGCTCAGGATTTTTCTTATCGTTATCCATTAATAGATGGGCAAGGAAATTGGGGCTCCTCAGATGACCCCAAATCTTTTGCTGCCATGCGTTATACCGAATCTCGGTTAACCGCTTATGCTCAAACATTACTCAGTGAATTAGGCCAAGGTACTGTCGATTGGACGGATAATTTTGATGGTAGTTTGAAAGAGCCAGTTTTATTGCCTGCAAGATTACCCAATGTGCTGTTGAATGGAACTATGGGTATCGCTGTAGGTATGGCAACGGATATTCCTCCACATAATTTACGCGAAATAGTCGCTGCTTGCATTCAACTATTAGATGATCCTGATACATCTTTAGAGACTTTACTTACTTTTGTTAAAGGACCCGATTATCCTACTTGTGCAGAAATAATCTCTTCTAAAGAAGAGATTAAAAAGATTTATATGAGTGGCAGTGGCTCAATCAAAATGCGGGCTATTTATGAAATGGAAGATCATCAAATCATAATCACTGCATTGCCCCATCAGGTTTCTGGCGCTAAGTTACTAGAGCAAATTGCCGCGCAAATGCTGGCAAAAAAATTGCCAATGATTGAGGATTTAAGAGACGAATCCGATCATGAGAACCCTACAAGATTAGTGATTATTCCTAAATCCAAACGCATGGATAGTAGCTCAGTCATGTCCCATTTATTTGCCACGACTGATTTGGAAAAAAACTACCGAGTCAATATGAACATGGTTGGTCTGAACGGTAAACCAGTGGTCAAGAATTTGCAAGAAATTCTGCTTGAATGGCTGGTATTTAGAACTGAAACAGTGCGTAGACGGCTACAATATCGTTTAGATAAAGTCATCGCCAGATTACATATTCTGGATGGTTTGCTCATCGCTTTTCTTAATATTGATGAAGTGATTGCAATTATCAGAGAAAATGATAAACCTAAACCAGTTTTAATGGAAAGATTCCAAATCTCTGATTTGCAAGCAGAAGCCATTTTAGAATTAAAATTAAGGCATCTGGCTAAACTTGAGGAAATGAAAATTCGGGATGAGCAAGCCGAATTACTTAAAGAACGCAAGGCATTAGAAAAAATCTTAGGTTCCAAACGCTTATTGAATCGTTTAATTAAAACTGAATTGACTAGAGATGCAGATAAATATGGAGATGATAGGCGCTCTCCTATTGTTGCGCGTACTGCTGCACAAGTTTTAGATACCACTCAGCTGATTGCCAATGAACCATTAACTATCGTGCTCTCTCAAAAAGGCTGGATACGGGCAGCCAAAGGCCATGATATTGATGTACAGAGTTTAAATTATCGCTCAGGCGATAAATATCTGGACTCAACTAAAGGGCGTTCTACCCAACCGATTTATATTCTTGACACGACGGGTAGAATTTATACAGCTTCTAGCCACGACCTACCTTCTGCACGTAGTCAGGGTGAACCTTTAACGGGTCGATTAAAACCACCTGCTGGATCTTTATTCACCCATATTTTTTCAGGACAAGCCGAAGACTGGATATTACTGGTGAGTAATGCTGGATATGGATTCAGAGTGCAATTGAAGGATTTACAAACTAAAAACAAGGCCGGCAAAGCGGTGATTTCATTACCGGCTGGTGCTAAAGCCTTACAACCTCTGGCAATTACTGATAGTTCTGATTTAGTTGCTGTGGTTACTTTACAAGGTCGTTTATTAATCTTTCCCGTTCAAGAATTACCGGCTTTATCAAAAGGCAAAGGTAATAAGTTAATCCAGATTCCAGCCGCAGACTTTAGTTCGGCGAAAGATGCGGTTATTTCAGCTAGTGTTTTTGCGACAGAGGGTAACTTAAAAATACTCTCAGGGAAAAGACATCTCACTTTAAAAGCAAATGATATTGAAGTCTATTCAGGAACTCGGGCGAAAAGAGGTTCTTTATTACCTAGAGGATTTCAGCGTGTTGATAGAATAGAAAGTTAATGTAATTCTAAATTGTGAGAGATTTATAACAAATATTTAAAAGAGAAAATCAATGGCTAGTTTAGATGCGATAGAATTAAAAATTGACCAACTTCCATACTCGAAGTTATATGAAAGAATCATGAATGGCGAATTCTTTATGCTACGTCAGTGCTTACAGAGAGCTTGGGATATTTGAAACACTGGTTCAAGCAAGTTATAAAGGCATAACGGAACAACTAGGTAAAGACAATGCCGACCAAATTATGTCACTTGGTTTTAACCAGATTCATAAAGTAGTCACAGCCGATGAAATCCCTCAAGTGACAGATGCTGTCTATAATGCCATTGAACTAGAAGCATTTAAATTTTTAAAGAAATTTATTCAAAGTGTCATCGGTGAAACAGGTAAATTTTATTTCGAACGTAAAGCGAATGTACGTTTCCACATTCCTCATGACACTGCGGCTCCCTTTCTAAAAGATTATCGAGAGTTTTCAAAACGCAGAGGTGATGGAAAAATCACACCGCATAGAGCACATCGCAATAGCTGGGTAGATTGTCCTGCTAATTAGATCAATGTTTGGATTGCAGTAGGCGAAGTGAAAACAGGGAATTCACTGACTATTTATCCAGAAACCTATGAAGCAGCCTTACGACACGAAGGCTCCTATATTTCCTCTGATGAAAAGCCAGGCGCTACGGTTACTTTTGAAATGGAACCAGGTGATGTCTTATTATTTCATGGTGACCAAGTACATGGCTCTGAAAACTAATCACAGATAGTACCCAACATGTGATTAGTTTTCGAATCACTTTATAAAAACCACTCTATAAGTACCCAAGTATAATTAATTTAACTAATTTTACGCAGGATTTTTTTTCATATTCAGTGTTGTATAAATAGGCGCATAGCGAGCTACGTAACTATTTATGCAACGCTGAAGATGGAAAAAAAGACAAGTAAATTGTTAAATTAATTATGCTTGGATACTTACCAATGGACATTACCATCATTATGTCTGGTCACCTCTAGCAGGTGCTATTACCGATAATTTTGGTGAAGTACCACAAAATATGGCCT
>CAYNRB010000208.1:0-5671 GCA_964399475.1 uncultured Methylomarinum sp. | reverse complement strand
AAAAAACTGCAATAAATTTACAACTTTTGGCGACAACTAGCTTGAAAATCACCGTGCCAGCCTTAAACAATCCGTGATGCAGGTGGAAGGAAAACTAGTCAAACTCAGCCCTGGCATGGCTGTCAGCGTGGAAATCAAAACCGGTCAGCGAAAACTGATTGAATTCTTTCTGGCACCGTTATTGAAATATAAGGACGAAAGTATCCTTGAGCGATGAATAAGCACCCAGGCTGGGCACAAAAAAAATGGAGTTTGTCATTCATTTTTTTTCACAGACAACGACCTGTTTTTTGTTACGCTCACTAAGTTGAGGTAAAAACAGGCATCACCCTGGTATTAAGCCGGATACCAATCTTTTCTTCAATGTCATGTATATGCTGTGATGACACCAAACATAAGAGCTTGCGGCCACTCGGCAGTTTTAGCGTATAGAGATAGTCGCGTCCCCGAAAAATTCGCTGACAAACTTCTGCTCGCGTGGTGCTAGCATCATCGAGAATGACATCATTCGGCCGGATCAGCACCTCAACCAGACCGGTTGATTTTCCGCCGCTCTGCCCCATGACATCGCCAATTTCCGTCTCTATACGGTCGGTTCCGTTCCGTACGCCAGGCAACAAAATACCCTGACCTACAAAGCGGGCAACGCAGCGGGTCGCCGGCTTGTGATAGAGATTATAGGCACTATCCCATTGCATCAATTTTCCAGATGCCATAACACCAATGATATCAGACATCGCAAAAGCCTCCATCTGGTCATGAGTCACTAGCAATGTAGTAATCCTGGCCTGTTTTAATATCGTATAAATCTCTCCAGCTAATTGCTCTCTTAATCCGCTGTCCAGACTGGAAAAAGGTTCATCCATCAGCAGTATTTCTGGATCAGGTGCCAAAGCACGCGCTATTGCCACGCGCTGCTGCTGCCCTCCCGATAGCTGATGAGGAAACCGT
This sequence comes from uncultured Methylomarinum sp., assembly GCA_964399475.1. GTDB lineage: Bacteria > Pseudomonadota > Gammaproteobacteria > Methylococcales > Methylomonadaceae > QPIN01. Next base: position 4,720 of record CAYNRB010000208.1, on the reverse strand, counting down.
GCTGACAAACCATCGAGACCCGTTAACATAAGAAGCTCCTGACACTTTAAAGACTTCTCATGCGCAGATTTTCCCTGCATGCCAAAAACAATATTATCCTTAACCGACAAATGAGGAAACAGTGCAAGCCCTTGAAATATCATCCCAATTCGGCGTTTTTCAGGGGCAACATGCCATCCTGGCCGACTCATGCATTCACCATGCAATAGAATTTCACCTGCATTCAAACCTTGAAACCCTGCCAACGCTCGTAATAAGGTACTCTTACCAGAACCACTAGCTCCCAGTAAACAGCCTATCTGTCCAGGTTCTAATTTTAATGAAACCTGATCAACCGCTCTAATTTTTCCAAAATTGACCGCAATATTATTTAACTGAAGATGTACCACTATGACTTCTCGCTATTGGATGAAATTACTTTGTTCAAGAAAATTACCGGTACGAGACCCACCAGGACAATTGCTAATGCTGCTGTGGATGAATCAGCTAAACGCTCATCAGAGGCCAGCTCGAAGGCTCGAACAGCTAGGGTATTAAAATTAAATGGACGTAATACCAGGGTTGCAGGTAGCTCTTTTAATACATCGACAAATACCAGCAGTAAACAGGCAAATAAAGTACGCGCCATAAGGGGAATATGAATACGCCGCAAAATTGTTGCGGGTCGATGACCCAAAGATCGTGCTGCATCATCGATTTGTGGACTTATTGTTCCCAATCCCGCATCACAAGTGTTAATGGCAACCGCTAAAAAACGTACTAAATAAGCAAATACCAGAATAAATAGAGTGCCAGATAAAAGCAAACCGGTAGAAACACCCCAATAATGGCTCATCCACTGATCCAGGCTGTTGTCCAACCAGCCGAATGGTAACATCAAGCCCACAGCGATGACAGCACCTGGAATAGCGTATCCCATAGCCGCTAACCTAACCAACATGATGACCACAGGTTTGGGATACAAACGTTTTCCATAAGTCATAAACAAGGCAAATAAAAGAGCCAAAAATGCGGTCAATACAGCCAGTCCAAAACTGTTAAAGAGCAATGTTATAAATTCTCGATTAACCATGGTTGGCGCAGTTTTCCACGCCCAAAAAACAAGCTGACTCGCAGGGATAAGAAAACCAAACACTAACGGAAAACAACACATTATAAAGGCTGTAATCGCTCGCCAACCAGACAATTGAACCGGAACTGAGTTGCCAGTCATCAAGCCCTCACCATAATAGCGAACTTTAAGTCGAGACCGACCTTCAATCACAAGCAGAAACCAAACAACCAGCAATAACAATGCTGATAATTGTGCAGCTGCAACAGTATCACCTAAGCCGAACCAGGTGCGAAAAATACCTGTAGTCATTGTTGTGACACCAAAATATTTTACTGTACCGTAGTCTGCCAAGGTTTCCATCAACACCAGAGATAGGCCAGCAATAATTGCGGGACGAACCATCGGCAGTGTCACCAGAAAAAAACTTTTCCAGCGACCTACGCCCAGGATACGGCAAGCTTCTCGAACGGCAGTAGATTGCTCCAAAAATGCTGAACGTACTAATAGATAAATATAGGGGTAAAGCACCAGAGATAGCATAATAGCCGCACCGGTTAATGAATGTATCTCGGGAAACCAGTAATCTCCATAGCCCCAGCCCATCCATTCCCGCAAGACGCTTTGCACCGGACCAAAAAAATCCAGAATCCCTGAATAGGTATAAGCAATGATATAAGCGGGCATTGCCAAGGGTAGAGTCAATGCCCACTGGAAAAAAGTACAGCCTGGAAAACGATAAAAAGCGATAATCCAGGCACATCCACAGCCCAGTAGTAAAGATCCACATCCCACACCTAACATAAGCAATAATGAATGAAGGCTATATTCAAATAATACAGTTTCAGTCAGGTGCACCCAAACTGAACCATAAGAAAAAAATAAAGAACTCAACACCACCATTACAGGTACTGATATAAGGATCGCAACCAATAGGATGCCAAGTGACCAGGCATTAATTTGAGGCATAAAAAACTTTACCAAATCAGTTTATTGCCAGCCTGCTCGATCCATTATCATCACCGCTTGTGCATTCTTCTCACCTAACAATGACAGATTGATTGAATCTGGCTTGAATAAACCAAATTGTTTCAAGGTTTCGCTAATCTCGACATCCGACTGAACAGGGTATTCATAATTGACTTGTGCATACCACTGCTGAGATTCAACAGTACTCATAAATTCGAGTAGTCGAATCGCATTTTTACGATTTTTCGCATGAGCAGTTACGCCAGCACCACTGACATTAACATGAACGCCTCTGCCATTCTGGTTAGGCCAGAATACTTTCACTTCTGCCGCTGCTTGTCTTTGTACCGCATCAACAGCATGGATCATATTACCCAGGTAATAGGTATTAATGATGGCAATATCACATTGTCCCGCTGCTACCGCCTTAATCTGATCCCGATCACCACCTCTTGGCGGTCTGGCAAAATTACTGACCAAACCGTTTGCCCAACGCTGGGTCAGTTCTTCCCCAACAGCCACAATCATGGAAGCCAGTAGCGATTGATTGTAGATATTGTCAGATGAACGTATGCAAATGCGGTTTTTCCAGCGAGCATTGGTCAAATCTTCATAGCTGGACAGTTCATCGGGCTTCACTCTGGAATGACTATAAACCAGAGTTCGAGCCCGCAGTGACAAACCAAACCACATATTGCCAGGATCTCGATACACGCCTGGGATTGCCTGGCTTAGCAGGTCTGACTGAATACTTTGCAATAATCCCATCGCTTTCGCCCGATGCAAGCGGCCAACATCAGTGGTAATCAGCAGGTCTGCGGGGGTGTTGTGTCCTTCACTCCGTAATCGTTGAATCAATGCGTCAGCCTTACCTGTCACCAGATTGACCTTGATGCCTGTTTCTGCACTAAAACGATCCAGTAACGGTTTAATTAATGCTTCCTTACGCGCCGAATAGAGATTCACTTCATCTACAGCGAAAACTGGAGCTACCAACACCAATAAAATAAAGAGTAATAATTGTTTCCAGTTTGCTTTTAACATGGGTATTGCCTCATAATTTGTTGATTAAAAATTTAACATACTTCGCGCGGTCACGGATGTGTAATTTATAGCAAGTTGATTATTTTCGATAGCAAGGCGCTGAAATGGGCGCATAGCAAGCTAAGCAATCATTTCAGCAAGGCAGTATAGCGACAAAGCCCCGATCACGCCCCTTAACTACATCCATGCAGGCAATACGACCAATAGAAATCCGCATCTCTGACCGCGCTAAGTATAGCTAAGAGCCTCTCATCGGCAATCATTGAATTCTCGGCTTTAAATGCTCTTTAGAATAAATATCCGAAGGCGGCTCTGAAAAAATATGTAATCGCATATTTGGCACATTGATGTCTTTTGAAACAACAGGAATCACCTTGATACTATTTGTTTACAGCAATATTATCAGTCTCCACAGAAATTCTTTGCAATGGCTTCTGACCTTGAAAGATGACCATTTGCAATTCAGATGACGAAGCTGTTCCCGATTCAGAACCTGTTATAATAGCAGAAATTGTCGAGCACCCAGTCAATTGTAATGTAACAATCACAATTAACACGTTCACACACTTACCGCATCCCATTTATTTCATCCTTGATAATCGCTGTTTCAAAACGACTTTGTGAAATAAGATACAAATAACTGTAATCGCCATCCTGACTGGCGACTGCCAATTCCGTCTTTTCCAAAGCCGCCGCCAGCCAGCTACCCTGGATGTCTTTTTCATCTAGCACCAGAGCTTTACGACTGAGATTTTTAACCTTCAAGGCCGTTACAAAATAAAAACCATCTGTCCAGCTCGCTACCGGCATAGTTCTAACGGCATCATTGCCAAACAACTGCACCGTACTGATGTATGGAAAACTGATTGGCCTTACACCATTTTCGGCCTTGCGATCATATTCAGGAATCCTTAATTGACTAGCCGCCACCTTAATTAATGCAACATAGTTTTGATCAAAAGCTGATAGACCAGCACCTGCTTTTGCCAATTCCCTACTTACTGCTTTACTGATTGCACGACCTTTTTCACTACCCTGCCGAGTGTGTTCGAGTTCATCCAGATAAATATCCAGTCCGTTCGGATGCCGGTTCAACGCATCTAGTCGCATGCGTGTTACTGCCTCACCTTGTTCCTCATTCATAAAGACATGAGGGGTGATTAGCAATACCAATTCGGTTTTATTTTGCGACCTGACTTCGCGGCGAAATAACTTGCCCAACCAGGGAATATCTCCCAATACAGGCACTTTCTGCATCGACTCTGAACTGGAAGTGCGAATCATGCCGCCTACTGCCACCGTGAAACCATCGCGCGCTAAAAACGTACCTTCCAATGTGTAACCGTTCACACCCCTAGATATAAAATCTAAATTTTCACAGGAACTGGCGGCAAATCAGGTACATCTTTGCCCTGCCGACGTAACACTATCACATCACGAATGTACAATAATGGCGAACTGTTGCGCAGACAGCAAGTTGTGAAAACGCTGGTAAATATTGCCAATGCCTGACTGCCTTGTCGACTTGTCGACTCCGTGGTTCTTGTGTAATTCGACGCAACATTACCCAATGACGTAACCCTCGTTCTGAGGTATTGTTGGTCAACGGCCAGGCCGGATATTCCAGCACTCGGAAGATTGCATCCCAGTCATTCA
>CAYNRB010000207.1:0-5711 GCA_964399475.1 uncultured Methylomarinum sp. | reverse complement strand
TATGAAAAAAAATCCTGCGTAAAATTAGTTAAATTAATTATACTTGGGTACTTACTGTAATTATAAACTGCTAGAAACAGAACAGAAATAAGTTTTTAAATATTCTGTTTCAAAAATAGAGGGGTGGATGGGATGATCAGGTCCTTGAGCTCCTGTTGCAAAAAATACCATATGCCGATCTATATGTCGTGCAGAAAGGCGTAATATCTCGTGTAGATTTGCTTTGGTTAAATGATGTGAGCAGGATGCAGATACCAGTATGCCATTCTTGTTTAAGGATTGTAAGGCTAATTGATTGAGTCGACAGTAAGCCTGATAACCTGCTTTAAAATCTTTTTTTCGTTTAATTAATGCCGGCGGATCGACTATGATCAGATCATAACGTTCACTATTTAAACGCGACTGTTTCAGAAAATCAAATACATCACTGCGTTTAAAATGCATTTTATCTTGCACATTATTAAGTTCAGCACTTTTTTTTGCCAAGCTTAAAGCATTTTCAGAGCTGTCTACACAAGTTACTTCTGCGGCTCCTGCCAAGGCGGCAGGTATGCCCCAGGCACCCGAATAGGAAAATAAATCCAATACCCGTAAGTTTTTGGAAAGACTGGCAGCTAGTGCCCGGCTATTTCGATGATCATAAAACCAGCCGGTTTTCTGACCATCCAGTACATCAAGTTGGAACAGGGTATTGTTTTCTTCAATAATCAGCTTTTCAGGTATTGCACCTACAACTACTTCTGACTCTTCAGATAACTTTTCCAGTTTTCTTTGGCTATTGTTGTTTTTTAATAGTATTGCCTCAGGCGAGAAGATTTCTACTAATACATCTAGCAAAATTTCTTTTTGCTTTTCAATACCGGCTGTAGTGATTTGCACGGATAAAACCGTACCAAATCGGTCTATCACCAGTCCAGGAATGCCATCACTTTCACCAAAGAAAAGACGGTAGTAGGGTTTGTCAAAGAGTTGTTCGCGCAGAAGCAATGCCTGACTGATTCTTTTTTTGAAAAAATTACCGCCTAATTTTAGATTGGCTTTTCGAGAAACAATACGCGCACAGATTAAAGTATCTGGATTGACATAAGCACTTCCCATTGATTTTCCATCAACATCTTTGATGACAGCCATGTCACCAGCAGAGAAATTGTTTAAAGGTGAACGTTTAGTATCAATTTCATTACTAAAAACCCATAAATGACCTTTTCGTAAACGTTTATCTTCGTGTTTTTTTAAATAGAGTTCGGGGTGTGCCATAGTGTTTTATATAAATTCAAAACGATATCCGCCAATTTTTTGGGATGGCGCAACAATTTCCATAATTATTTCAGCTGACATTTCAGATTTAATCACATTCAATGGCTGATTCGAATATTCATTAGGTAAGAATATTCTTTCTGCGAAATCATATCCTGTAAAATCAATAAAAGTTAGCTTGATAGAAGGGAGGTTCTGTGCAAATGAAGACTGATTAACAAATGATGTTTTAAAGCTGTATATTTTGTTCGATAAGGACTGGAAAGATCCATGTAAAATCGTAAATTCCTCTAGATTGCTATAGACAGGTAATTGACATTCTAAAGGCTGACATATTTTTTCCAGCCAGGGTCTAAAAGCAGAATTTTGGGTGAGCTTGTGACTTTCAAAATAATAAATTTGAGCGCATAAAAAACCCAAACCCAGACTAGTCGCAAGTCCCCAGTTAGTAAATCGCTTTTTAGTCTGAGGATCAATTTCAGGAAAATCCGCTACTTCATCCAGCTGTTCAGGAATAGCGCCTTCAGCCAATAATTCCAGAGCATCATACATAGCAGAACACTGCTTGCAGCTAATCATGCCTCGTATTGAACTTAATTCAGATGCGTTGATTTTTTTTGGCTGTTTACATTCCGGACATTGTGTATACATTTAGTCTGCTTTGTTGATGCCATTTAATCTACACCAATCTTCCTGAATAGTCGGTGCCATGAATTGGATATTATGTTGTTTATAAGCCTCTATAACAGAACCTGCCTGTTCTTTTAAAATACCGGATAATACCAGTTGTCCATCGACTTTAATTAACCAAGAGATAGATTCTGAAAGATCACACAGAGGTTTGGCCAGAATATTTGCCAACACTATATCTACTTTAACAGGCGACAATTGATCAGGAAGATAACAGTTAATTTTATCTAATAGCTGATTTTTTTCCGCATTGTTTTTTGTTGCTGTAAGGGCTTGAGGATCAATATCTATTGCATAGACCTGTTTCGCACCTAGAAGCAAAGCCGCAACGGACAGAATTCCAGAACCACAACCATAGTCAATCACTGTTTTGTCTTTAATATCATGACTGGCTAGCCATTCCAAACACAGCGCTGTAGTTGGGTGTGTTCCAGTACCAAATGCAAGTCCTGGATCTAGAGTCAGACAAACACACCCTTCTTCGTATTTTTCTTGTCCTGTTGGACAGACCCAGAGTGTCTGTCCAAATTTCATAGGATGGTAGTATTCCATCCATGTGCGTTCCCAGACTTGATCTTCTAGTGTTTCCTGAGACCAGTCATTTAAATTGTCGTGACTAAATTGAGAAAACAGACAGGTTTTGACTAATGCCGGTTCGGCATCCATTTCAAATAAGGCAACAACCTGTGTCTGATTCCATATTTTTGTCTCCCCTGGGAGTGGTTCATAAACAGGCTGGTCTTCTGCATCCATATAGGTAACAGAGATAGCTCCCAGTGCGCTAAACAAATCAGCAACCTCTGGTGCAGTATTTTGGTTGGTAATAACAGATAGTTGATGCCAGGGCATTTTATTGATAATCAAGGAATGGAATTAAAAAAATACTCAGCCAATCCATGTAAAAAACAACCTCTTCAATTAAGATACTAATAAACAATTGCTTAGGGTGCAGAATGGGCTGGCTTATCAAGTGAAGAACAATAAGGTAACTCAACATCCCCAATTAATCAGTGTATTGTTGGGTTACGTTTTTTCGCTACGCTAAAAAATCTATCCCAACCTACAGATTGATCAGAGGTTGCATCCTCACATCCCCAATTTCTTTTCTAGATAATGGATGTTTTGACTGCCGGCTGCAAATGCATTGTCACTCATAATATCAATTTGTAATTGAATATTGGTTCTTATACCATCAATGACCATTTCACTTAAGGCTGTTTGCATGCGGGCGATAGCACTTTTTCTATCTTCGCCGTGGGCAATCAGTTTGCCTATCATAGAGTCATAATAGGGAGGCACCTTATAGCCGTTATAAATGTGTGTTTCGCAACGAATTCCTGGGCCACCTGGCATGTGAAATTGCTCAATAGTACCCGGGCAAGGTATGAACGTTTTTGCATCTTCAGCATTTAAACGACATTCAATCGCATGACCTGAGAAAACAATCTCTTCTTGGGTTTTTGAAAGCGGTTCGCCTGCAGCAATACGGAGCTGTTCTTTAACTATATCAAAACCAGTAATCATTTCAGTTACAGGGTGTTCAACCTGGACACGAGTATTCATTTCTATGAAAAAAAACTCACCTCTTTCATAGAGAAACTCAAATGTACCCGCACCTAAATAACCAATATCTCTACAGGCTTTCGTGCAAAGTTCACCCATCTGTTTGCGCTGTTCATCTGTAATGCCAGGAGCCGGCGCTTCTTCCACTACTTTTTGGTGCCTACGTTGCATAGAGCAATCACGTTCACCTAAATGGATAGCATTACCAAAAGAATCGGATAAAATCTGAAATTCAATATGACGCGGATCTTCCAGAAACTTTTCCATATATAAGGTATCGTTTCCAAATGCGGCGGCGGCTTCTGCTTTGGTTAAAGAAATGGCATTGACCAAAGCGGCTTCTGTATGAACGACACGCATACCTCGGCCGCCTCCACCTCCTGCTGCTTTGATAATCACAGGGTAACCAATCTCATGCGCCATTTTCATATTGCTATTGCTATCAGCTGTCAAGGCATCGCCATTGCCTGGAACACAAGGAATCCCCGCTTCAAGCATGGCCTTTTTGGCTGAAATCTTATCCCCCATCATACGAATAGTTTCTGCACTTGGACCTATAAAAGTGAAGCCACTGAGACTGACTTTTTCAGAAAAATCCGCATTTTCTGAGAGAAAACCATAACCCGGATGAATGGCTTCCGCATCAGTCACTTCTGCTGCGCTAATAATGGCAGGGATATTTAAATAACTGTCCGCTGAGGCTGCAGGACCAATACAAACGGCTTCATCAGCAAGACGAACATGTTTCAAATCACGATCAACATCAGAATGTACAGCAACGGTTTTTATTCCTAATTCGCGGCATGCGCGAAGAATACGCAAAGCAATTTCACCACGATTGGCAATTACAATTTTATCGAACATAGGTATATTTAATCTTAGAATTAATTAAGTTTATTCAATGATGAATAGCGGTTGGTCATATTCGACAGGTTGGGCATTTTCAACCAGAATCTGTATAATAGTACCGCTTTTATCCGATTCAATCTGATTAAGAATTTTCATTGCCTCTATGATGCAAAGTGTTTCACCTTCAGTGACACTTTGCCCGACATCGACAAATGCTGGAGAACCAGGTGATGCAGAACGATAGAAAGTACCTACCATAGGTGATTTAACTGTATGTCCACTAGGTGTGTCGTCTGTCAGTGCTGAAGAGGAAGTAGCTGCAACAGGAGCAGCAAGAGGTGCGGGTGCAACTGTCACTTGACTAGTGGATAAAGGTACAGCAATAGGTGCACTTGCAGTGTAACGACAAATACGAACCGAATCGTCTCCTTCATTGATTTCAATCTCGGCGATATCGGAGTCTTCGATAATCTCGATTAATTTTTTTATTTTTCTAATATCCATTGTTTAGTTTCTCTCAGCTAATATCTGGTGGGCAGCTTGTAAAGCCAGTTCATACCCGATTGCTCCTAGTCCACAAATAACACCAACGGCAATATCTGAAAAATAAGAGTTTGCTCGAAAGGATTCACGAGCATGAACATTTGATAGGTGTACTTCTATAAAGCGTATTTTGGTTGCCAATAATGCATCGCGTATAGCAACACTGGTATGTGTGTATGCCGCTGGGTTAATGATAATAAAATCAACATTATTCCGAAATGCCGTATGAATCATTTCAACAATTTCATGCTCTGCATTGGATTGATGGAAGTCTAGTTGATGCCCCAGTATTTGTGCATTCAGTTTCACAGACTTTTCAATGTCCTCTAAGGTTTTATTTCCGTAGTGACCTGGTTCACGTATTCCGAGTAAATTCAGGTTTGGGCCATTAAGAACTGTAATTATTGCCATGCAAGTTTTTTGTCGAAAGTACTTAGTTCTCTAATTTTGCCTAATTTAACCAGTTTTGTCCACAAATATGTTTTTTATGACACGATAGCGACAAAATAGAGTGATTTTAAGTAGTTTATTGCTAATTTAACGTGGCGATTGTGATGATTTTAAATTGAATTGCCGGAATATCAAAAAGTAATAATGGAAAAAGCTAAGCTCTTTAGGGTTAATGTTTGAAAGTGCTTACATGTACAATTTATATGAAATATGCTTGGTATTGGCTTGCACAAAAGCATAGATGTAGTTAAAAATTTTGTTCATTTGTAGGCACTATGACGTAGCTTACTATATGCCTGTTTTCAGGCACGGCGAAACCGTTCTAAAAATATTGACTTTAGTATTAATATATGAACCTT
>CAYNRB010000206.1:0-5763 GCA_964399475.1 uncultured Methylomarinum sp. | reverse complement strand
CTATGCGCCTATTGCTACACGACCAAAGACAAACAAAAATCGTATCCACTATAAAGCCCAGGGCAACCGTCACTGATATTGAATTAACGGGTAGCCTGGATGTTGCAGCGAAATCCGGGAAGGAATGATACGACTGCCCTCGGATTCCGCTACGCTCCTTCCAGGCTACATTGATGACATGCCTGAGTGGCTGTCGGTCTTCCATGTTCCCCCTGGGATTTATAGCGGATACCAAAAATCCTACTCAATAATCCTAGAAAAATCAGTTGGGCGCGGATTTATAGTGCAAGCTATTGGTTTCACAGTACTTTGAAAAAATCTTAGCCTCACCCATTCGGTTAGGTGGGATTTTTTTGAAGTGCTGTGGAATCAGTAGTTTGTGCTAAAAACCGTGATCCAACTGATTTATCTAGGATAATGGATGATTATTTATTTCTAGCTCCCTAAACCTAGAAAAAGCAGTGGGTTGCGCAATTATAGTGCAAGATATTGGTCACACCGCCTTAAAAAAATATTATCATCACTCACACGGTTATGTTGACATTTTTCACCACAAGAAAGTGGAATATGCTGATTATGCAGGAGTAAAAATCTGTGAAGTGCTTTTAAATAGAGAGATTGTACTAAACTCGTTCCAACTGATTACGCTAGGTTTACAATAACTTGGGCACAACACAGCTACACTGGCGCAGAACTTATGTTAGTATTCTCAACGAACACATAAGTACCCAAGTATAATTAATTTAACTAAATTTTACGCAGGATTTTTTTTCATATTCAGTGTTGTATAAATAGGCGCATAGCGAGCTACGCAACTATTTATGCAACGCTGAAGATGGAAAAAAAGACAAGTAAAATGTTAAATTAATTATGCTTGGGTACTTAGGCCTGAGTAAGAAGAGTAATGTGGGAGTTTTCAAGGTATAGCAACAGTTCATAGCATATACTTCACAATCGTGACCGTACGAAGTATAAGTTATACACCCTGCTGCTCAAGCACGAAAGACAGAATAAAACAAGTCCATTATTGAACCTTTTCCATACACCTTACTTAAAACTTGGCAGTAGCGATAAGCGTGTTAAATAAAACTACCCGTCATTATTCATCACTGTCGGGTTTCGTTTTTTCGCTACGCTAAAAAATCTCATCCAACCTAAAAGATACCACATAGACTTTTTTAAAATATCAGAGGTTTTAGTTTAGTAAGGAATCAATTTTAAGCCTTAAGTTTTTCAACCGCCTCAATGGTTTGAAAAAATATCTTGCCAGGTGCTAAATGTTCAATAAAATCGACATATTTTAATTTGTCCATAACTGGTCCTTTTACCTCAGCTAAATTGAGTATAATTGATTTATGCTTTAAAGATTTCACCACGTTTTCCAAGGCTTCTAATGCGGTGATATCAATATAACTGACTGAAGAGAAAATTAGCACCACATGTTCTAATTCAAGAGTATTTTCAACTTTATCTTCTATGAAATCAACAATCAGGCTAATGTTAGCAAAGGACATATTTTCATCAATCCTGACCAATAAAAGATTATTCCAAGTTTGTACCTGATGACGATTAATATTTCTAAAATGTTCAGTATTTTCTATCCTACCCACCACCGCAATATGCGGACGACTGGTTCGACGCAAAAAACTCAAAATTGTTATTAAAATACCCAGTGCTATCCCTTCTTCTATACCTAAAACAAGCACGCCTATTAAAGTAATCAATTCAGCTATGCCATCCCCTGAGTCATATTTCCAAGTTGAAATAATCTCACGAAGTTTAATTAAAGGAGCAATAGCAACAAGAATAACCGCAGCTAAAGCTGCTTTAGGAATAAAAGTGAATTGATCCGTAAAAAACACAACGGCCACACTGAGTATAGTGACCGCAATCAACATGGCCAATTGGGTTCGGGCACCTGCTGAATAATTAACCATGGTTCTACTAAAACCACCAGCTACAGACATTCCCCCTGAAACAGCTGTCATAATATTAGCCGCACCCAGAGCTACAAGCTCTTGATTTGGATTTATTTTCTGGTTTCTTAAATTAGCAGTAACTTTAGCAATCGCGACACTTTCTACATAAGCAATAATGGCAATAAATGTGGCACTGGGTAATAATGCTTTCCATTGTAAAGCATTGTTAATAAATGAAAGACTAAGGGTTGGCAAACCTGCTTGTATTTCTCCGACTATGCTTACACCATGAATTGATGATAATTGATAAAATTTAACCAGACAGGTGGTAATAATCACCACTAGTAAAGGTGCACATTTACTAATACCTGTAAGAATAGACTTTTTTACATCATAACGTTTTAAAAAAACCGATAAACTTGATCCAAAAAACAATAAAAGACCCAGGCTTAATAAACTTAATCCTGAAGTATAATAGTTTAGTTGTTGAAAATAGTCTGGGTAACAAGCGAAATCAAAGCCACATTGATTTTTTGAAAGACCTAACAAATGTGGTATTTGGCTACAGACAATGAGTATTGCTGCGCCACTAGTAAAACCAGTTAAAACAGGATGACTAATAAAGTTTACTAAGCCTCCCATTCGAAATAGTGCCATAGCCAACAAAATTAGACCACCTTCTGCTGCCAGAATCATGGCATTTTCAACGGGACTTCCAATTTCAGCAATTTCTGGTGCAGAAAGAGCACTGGCAATCATAATTGCAGCAATTGAGACAGGCCCCACAGATAAGGTTCTACTGCTTCCCAATAAAACATAGATGGCAGGGGGTAAAATACTGGCATACAAGCCTATTTGTGCCGGTAAACCAGCCAACATTGCATAAGCTATGCCTTGAGGGACCAGAAGAATTGCAGTAATAATTCCTGCAAAAACATCGCCATTCAGGTCTTTTTTTGTGTAACTTTTTAACCAGACCAAGATAGGAAAAAATTTACTGATCCGAGTGTAAAAGTGTTGATTACGAGATTTCGTAAAAGCCATACTTAAAGTATAGTATATTTATTTAATGAAATAGTAAGGAATGAGGAATTAATAATAACCGAGAGTTTTACGCAGCATTTTTGTTCGTGTTTTGCGAGGTATAAACAGGCGCATAACTGGCTACGCAACTGTTTATACAACAGAAAACAGACAACTGTTATATCTTTTTTCATAAGGAGGGAGAAAAGTGAAGGTATATTGTAGAGCGGACTTTAGTCCGCTAGAAACAAAGCACCTATATGAAAATCAGAATTGACAAAGTTATTTCAAGGTATGTTAAATTTGTATCCGCTATATGTTACATGGAAAACTTGATGAGTTTTTTGCCCACCATAGCGTAATCCAATTGGTGGAAAAAAGACTTCCCACCCTACGCTCCCTTAATTTTCAATTTCCCTATAATTTATAGTGGATACTTAAATTTTTTAGGTTGCTAATATCGGATATCCTTCCTTGATAAGTTGCGGACTAAAGTCCGCTCTACACCGATATAGAAACAAGTCATGATTCAGAATTAATAAATCATCATTCCAAATTCTATTGAGACCAATTTTAGGTAACTCGTAACTATCTAGCAATTAGTCTCGCTTGTTTCTAGATGGTTTACGGAAAATAAACAGACCAGTCTATATTATCTGTTTATTCCGTGAAAACACACCTTATTACCGCATATAATTATGCGTCGTCTTTTGTTAATTTCTCTACATAGGAAGCTTTATGTGGAATATCAAAGCGAATACCTTTGATCATAATCTGCCAGTACAACCAAGGAAAACCAATCATTTTACCTAACCACCAAAGACGACTATTAGTCCTTGGATCAAGAAATGGGAATGATGGAGTCACTTTTCCGCCATAAGAAAATTCTGCCAACATGACGGTACTTAAAGAAGTAGTTAATGGGCAAGAACCATATCCATCATAGCCTTCTGCAAGCTCTTTGTTATCCATTAATTTAAGTATATTATCCACAACAACAGGAACCTGTTTGCGAACCGCAGCAGCTGTTTTAGCATTGGGAGTCGAAGTCACATCACCTAATCCAAACACATTACTGTATTTATTATGTTGCAAGGTAAATTGATTCACATCAACCCATCCAGCTTCATTAGCCAAAGGGCATTGTTTAATAAAGTCAGGCGCACTTTGAGGAGGGGTCACATGAATCATATCAAATTCTTTGGTGACCGTAGATTTGTTACCTTCTGCGTCAGTTACTGAAAAAGTTGCTGTTTTAGCTTCTCCGTCAATAGCAACTAGGTTATGACTAAAATTGGTTGTAATGCCGTAATCTGCAATAACTTTAGTTAAGGCTTTTGCAAAAAAAGGAACCCCGAACATACCTGGACCTGCATTACAAAACTCTATATTGATTTTGTCTGCAATACCCTTTTTACGGAAACGGTCAGCCGCCAAGTACATAATCTTTTGTGGTGCACCCGCACATTTTATTGGCATAGGAGGCTGGGTAAATAAAACCGTGCCTGATTCAACCTTTTGCAAGGTTTCCCAGGTATATTCAACAACATCAACAGAATAATTACTGCAAACACCATTCTTGCCTAAAGTATCTAATAGTCCATCAATTTTATTAAAATCTAATTGTAAACCTGGGCATACTACAAGATAATCATAACTAATCACATCACCTGATTTTAAGGTTACCTTATTATCATCAGGTTGAAAGCTTTCAGCATATTCTTTAATCCAGTTAATACTTGGATTAATAATATCAACTTGATTTTTTGTGGCTTTTTTCAGTGTATATGCACCCCCGCCTATCGTGGTAAAAGCGGGCTGATAATAATGTTTTTCTGATGGCTCAATTAACGCAATATCTATCGAAGAATTTTTACGACACATATTATTCGCGGTAGAGACGCCAGCTGCGCCTCCTCCAACTATCAGTAGTGTATGGTGTGTTTCTGACATTTTCCCCTCACTCTTTTTTTAGATGTTTTTATTAGACTTATACATTAGAAAGGTATTATATAGCTTTATGCAAGAATAGCTATAATCTGATTATAAAAGTAAAAAACCACCACCATAACTCTGTTAAAACAGTCTCTTCGAATTTCAGGAAAACACAGAAAATAGTTTTGACAACTTGATCAAACTGATTATTTCAATATTACGAGCCACTTGCAAAACTATTTAATACCTTACTCAACACTATATGTTGTGTTTATTTATAAAATAAATCACAAGATATAGATGGCGATGCAAAAATTGGTTAATTTTTATACAGTTTTGCAAGTGGCTCTTACTAAAAAGATTAAGATAACTCGCAATAAATAAACTACCCGTATTGGGCAGGATTTTGTGTGAGTCGCAAGTACCAACGGCTCAGTCTTAAACGGTGCGACTTATCGTAACATGAACGTAACGATTGGTTTAATCCTACCTGTGCGAATCCGTATTCGTACAGAAATACTTGCTCGAACTCTCCATTTGTAACCGTTCACACCCCTATAATACACAGCAAAACAATTTAAAAAAACAAAAAAGTACTTGACAGGGTTTTTCGCCATTTTACATCAATCTTTCCACTCTAATAAAAGCCGCCCATAGTAAAAGAACAAGGCCAAACCCAGCAGATTGTACTGGCAACAATAAGTACCCATGCAAAATTAATTTAACCTTTTATGCAAACTCTACTTTATGATTCTTTCCAAAATTAGACAGCACCTTAAATAATTCTTCCTGAAGAGAAGTGTAGGATTCATAAGCTGAAAAAGGAAGCCATAGCCTTCTCCAATACGAAATGAGTCTGAAATGATCTCCGTATTCCAACATGGAA
>CAYNRB010000205.1:0-5789 GCA_964399475.1 uncultured Methylomarinum sp. | reverse complement strand
GTTTACTACCATTACTTTGCGTCTATGCGAATAGAATGCTAGTGGATATAAATATATACAAGAGGTATAAAATGATTACTATTTGAGTTTTTAAAAGTGGGAATTCACAAACTGTACACATTCCTAAGGAATTCCAATTTGATGTTAATGAGCTGAAAACCTTCCAACGGAGTGATGAAGTTGTTCTACGTAAAAAAACAAGATAATCTATCTGAGGTAATGGATTTCTTTGCCACTTTAACTGATGACTTTTGGAAGATGGGCACAATGACCTGCCTTCACAAGAACGGAATTTCGGCTTGTGAAAGCTCATTTCATGATGGACAGCAATACCTGTATTTATTTGAAAAACCGTCGCCCCCTACAATAGTCGAACGATTGGCATACATTGCAATGAGGTGAAGTGGCAATGTCTGTTATACTTCGCGCGGTCACGGTTGCGGAATTGTTAGCGAGTTGGTTTTTGTCGATAGCAAGGCGCTGAAACGGACGCATAGCAAGCTACGCAACTGTTTCAGCACGCAGTCTATCGGCAAAAACTGACCGCTAGAAATCCGTGACCGTGCGAAGTATATTACCTTTAGTGAACTTTATAATGGTGCATTGAAAAGTCGCGAAACTGAGGCGGCCTTGAATAAGACCATACGATTGTGAGATCGGTTGCCTGTTCAACCTATGTCGATAGAGGTTGCCAAAACATATGACGGCATTCGTAGTTTGCTGGAAAAGAAAAGTAATATTATTGGTGGATTGCTGCACCTACGCTAACTTTGGGTCTGACTGTTATCACTAACTATACAAAGGAATCCAGCCGAGTTGAAAACCAGAGTATTGAAAATTAGGTGTGACTTAAAACAATTCATTATGTCAGGCTCGCTTGCTTGACTACCTAAAGCATAAAATCCAGGATTTTATGCTCGGTAAAATTTGCAGACATTATTGTCGAAACTATTGTTCAGCCACTTGTTCGTTGGCACAGATAAAAGCTCAGAGTAGTATCAGCATATCTTTAATTAAATCTGCCCCATCAAAAAACACAGCGCAATGCTTGGTTAGTAAATATTCGGCCAACCCCCCCTAATTAAATAAAGTCAAAGACTTATAGATAAACTGCGATTTTTCATTTTATATAGATCAAAGGCTTGCAAATATATTTATTAAATAAACCAGACACACCTCGGTAACCCATTGTTTTTATTGGGAGAGGTTGGCCGAATATTTACCTTGGTTTTCCCATGCAAAACTGCAAATCCATGAAGTATTCCTAGTATAAATAATGTAATAGCGGCAAGTCTGCATATTTTGTCGGTCGATATTCGCTTTGTGGTGGTAGCTATTCTATTTCATTCGCCGCAATTAACGGAGCCACCTAAATCCTATCAATATCCCAGCTGGTGCGCGAAACTCAGCCTACAAAATAAAGTCGTCTCTATTTTTGCTTCATCATAGCTAATCTGATACCAGCATCCTTTTTAATTGATTACTTTTTGGAAGGATACTAATATTCTCAGCTTGCTCATCACAAGCATTGATTAGTTTTTTCAATGAGTCTTTCAATTTTTGATGTTGAGTTTTTTGGGTATTAATAGCTTGGTTAACATCAATTTCTATTGTATCCATCGCAATTTCCAAGCCTTTATTCAGTCCTTTTAAGGCGGCTTTCTCTAGTGATGGCTGCATTTTTTTAAGTATAAAAAAGGGTAATAACCAGCTAATCAAAATTAACAATAAACTATGTACGACAAAATTCATTCCCAAAAAGTCAGTATCGCTCAAAGCACTTTCGTAGAACCCTATAAACACCTGAAAACCTACCACGCCCATAGTAATGAGGGGTAATACCAATTCACACACACGAACCAGTTTTAGAAATAGTCGCTGTATTAAATTTCCTGGATTGATTAATGATTGCCTACAGCCCAGTTCTGTCTGGGTATGAATGACTTTTTCTGTTTTACTACGTATATCCAACAAACTTTTTCTTAATGGAGCCTCTGGAATGCCTTTTTGATCTGCAGTTAAAATCAATTCATCCAGGTTATCATCCAAGCGGTTTTGCGCCCATTCATCCCATAATTTTATCTTGTCTTGATTGAGTGCAATTTTAGTTTTTGAATAAGCCATTGAAATTTGTTTTAAAGGCCATTCAAAACCTTGCGCTAAAGCAGTTGTAGTTTGAGACCAACTGTCAGCTTGATGCGCGATTAATTGATCAAAAACCTGTTCATTCCCCAGCGACTCCAAACAGTACTGTAACTTCTGTTTAATAGTCGTTGTTCGCTGCTGCAAACCTCGCAATTCAAGTTGCATCACTGTTTTTTCAGTTGCCATCTCTTGAATATCTGTTTGTAACTGAGGAAATTCATCACCCAATTGCAAACCTTGTTCCAGGCAGATAGTCTTATAAATTATCGGATTATCAAACCCGGCTTTGGCCAGCTGATGCTTAAAATCATCATACTGTGCGGTCTCCCCCCTATCCCACTGGTTTATCACAAATAACCAGGCATGATTGGCACCCTCTGCCAATAACAGCTGCCAGGCTTTATTGTCTCTATAGCGTTCTGGGCTAACCACATAAATCAACACATCGACAAAGGGTAACCATTGCATGACAATGTCCTTGTTAGCTTCTTCTGTGCTGTCAAAATCTGGCATATCTATCCAGATTATTTTTTGATTTGCATCTTCGGTATGCTGGGCAACTTGGATTTTTTGTAAGGGAAAAGTTTCTTCAAGCTGATGCAGAGAAACAGATAGATGATGAAATAAAGTAACCTCTCGCGATGTGGGTCTTTCTACACCCGTTTTAGCAATAGCCTGACCCGCGAGTTTATTTAATAAAGAACTCTTACCAACACCTGTTCCTCCCATAAAAGCCACCACGAGAGGACGAGAGTCATGGTTAACAAATAAGCTATTTGCCGAGCCTTTTTCTTCTTCCTGAAGGTTTAAAGCCTGTTGTTGATCTATCCATTTCAAATTCTCGGCATGATCTGCCCAATCGCCAATCTCTGAGATCAAATCAGAATAATCGTATGCCATGTTTTTTCTCTTTTCGTTGTGTTTCTACTTGTTGAAGTTGCGCTTGGGTAATATTAAATCGATTCTTGTCTGAAAGTTGCTCAGGTAATTGATATAAAGCTTGTTGAAGATAAGTGATAAATATATCTTCTTTTACCGTCTTTAATTGATGCTGTTTTAATTCAATTTCTACCTTGCCCATATACTTTCCTACGACGCTTTCTGCCAATAAAGAAGTAATAGTTAACATTGCCGGGGTAATCACCAAATCATGGATACCAATACCTCCTGTCTGGATAACCAATGCCAAAGCAGCTGCATCTGTAGTTACTCGGGTGGCTCGTAAACTATTTAATATAACCGGATGCTCTGATAACTTGTTATAAAGACGATTGGCTGTATCTTCAACATCTTGCTGAAAGGAAATGCAATAGTTATTGACCGCCTGTTGATACCCATCCAGTAATCCATTTCGTTGCTCTCTTAGCTGACAATAAACATCATTCCACCACTTATTTTGTTTGCTCTCTGAACCAATCTTTTCCAATAATTGCTCGGTAAAAGAAATCAATAAATGTTCACCGACCTGATTTAAAATCAACTCTTCCTGATCCGCCGGTAATTCCGCTTTTTTTCTGGCAAAACCAATGAGTTTTCTGACTGGCCAGGTTAATATTCTTCGAGTTTTGGTTAGCACTATAGAAATGCCAGGAATTTCTAACAAACCCAGCAAAGAAACCAATGCATTTTGAAAAGTTTCATAATGCTGAGGGTGATCCAGATAATCTCTTTGGTAATCTAATAATGCCTGGTTAATACTCTGATCCACTAATGATTGCCATAATCGGAGTGATTCATGTTCTGCAACCACTGGCTCTAACCAAGCATGCCAATATTTATTGATAAATTCATGCTGATAATCTAAATGTCGGGTATGCGAAACCTGTTTTTCTAACTGAAAAAACAGATCATTTTTGTCCATCGGCCAAACCGGCATTCCTGACTTTTTTTGATAATACAATGGCACTATTTCAGGACAGGCATCCTTTCTAGCATGGCTCCATTTCTCTTTTAAAGAACCAATAATGATATCTTCACTGCCTTCAATCAGCTTGTTGATACAAATTAATGTCGGTTGATGGAATGATTCAATTTTACTCATCATCTCCCAGACTGATTGATCCGCATATTTTTCTTTGCTGACAATCAGCACAATAATATCAGCGAGTGCAATGGCTCTGATCACACCTTCTCTATAATCCTCAGAATCTATGGAGTCAAAATCTGGAGTATCCCAAAATACCGATTTTGGTAACAAATTAGACTCAGGATTATTGACCGTTAATGAATAACAATCATGTCTTTGATTACTTAATTGTTCCAGAGGAAGCTGCTGAAAACGGCCAAAATAGTTTTGCAGAGCTGAATTTTCTTGCAAACTGGATTGGCAACAAAAACCCTGAGGATGTACGGTATAACCAGCTAACGGACTGACAGCAGCAACTTGAGAGTTTAGTATTAAATTTGAAATAGAACTTTTACCAGACTGGGTAGGCCCAATGACCGCAATTTGCAGAGGGGTCTCAGGATATGATTTTATTAAATTACCTTTTCTAATGAAAGCTTCAGTAAAATAAAGCTCTTCAACCCGTTGTAAAAACAAAGTGTTTTGAGGATTATCTGGCTTTTGTCTAGCAATAATAGCCTGATATCGCTGATTTAATAATTGAATAAATTCCAGCATAAAAAGAGGGCTTAGGTTTATAATATCGCCATTGTACTTTGTAAGAACCTGGCGTAGTGAAAATAATAAATCATTTCAGGTTTGATTTTTTAATACATTGAGGTTTTTTATGAAATTTTTATCATCAATTTTTATTTTTATTCTATTTTCTTTGCTTTTAGGTTGTGGTTCGGGTAGTGAGATCAATGGCCGAAACCTGAAAACAGCCAATCAGTCAGTCAGTATGATTAAAGATCGTTTATCAGTTGAAAAACGCATCGAATTTGAAGTCTCTTATTGGACTGTTCGTGATTTAAAAAAAAATAATCGTGCTTTTTTAGCTACAGTGGATGGGAAAAATGCTGACGCCATTATTATTATGGGGAAAGAAATTTTTCAACAACGCAAAAATGATGGTTTTCCAAAATATGAAAAGTATAGTAACTGGGATCACATGATTGCTGAATATGTACAAGAAAGACTAGACCAAAACAAACCGCGTAGTCAATCTCAATTTAATAGAGATCAAGCTAATAATGTTTTGTATAATTTGTAGTTAACCGTTAGCAATCACCTGAGTGGCGCGCACCAAATAAATGTCGACCACTGACTTATCTTTTTGTGCACATTCCTCTTAGATGATTTCCATCAGCTTTTAAATATAGCTATCAACCCACCCGATATGCTTGATCCTTTCAGCACATCTGTATAGTTTTGTAGGAGTGTTTATACTTCGCACGATCCCAGTTGCGGATTTCTAGCGGCCGATTTTTGCTGATAGACTGCGTTGCTGAAACAGTTGCGAGATTGCTATGCGCCCGCTTCAACACCTTCAGACAAAATCTGAACTAACGGAAAGTAATTTGATACCTAAAAAGGCTGAGGCTAAGTTTTGTAGACGATAACAATCACTCATCATGCCATGAATGCTGGGTTACGTTTTCTCGCTACGCTCAAAAATCTAACCCAGCCTACCCTTTTGGCCTCATTTTAATGTATCGGAAAAACAAAGTTTTCTTAATAAATTGCTTTAACTAATTTT
>CAYNRB010000204.1:0-5801 GCA_964399475.1 uncultured Methylomarinum sp. | reverse complement strand
CAAGTTATTGATTTACAGGAAATGTGTCAAAAATAGTCACGAAGATGGGCTAAGACAATATAGGATATGTTATTTTGAAACATTGAAATAGGCACATTCTTCCTATGTCTCATAAAGTTTGCATTTTAATACATATATTTGTAGCCAACATGAGTCCTTTTAGATGTTTACAAATAAAGTGAGTCTATTATCATTTAATGTGAACCGTTGCCCCTTTATATTTGCAAATAATTTGAGTCCAAAATGGCGTTGTTTGCAAGCCACTACATATATTTCACAGAATAAGCTTACTATTTGTTCCAGATACACCCACCACTTGCTTTCTCAATTGCATCTATTCTCTTCTGATGCGCTTCTAATTCTTTGTCCGTACATTTTATAACTTTTATTTTCTCCCGATCAGCAGATAAGCGAATAATCTCTTGTTTTTTAACATTCTGTTTTTCATCAAAGTCCAGCAAAGAATACTGTCCCCCTGTCAGATACAAATAAACATCCGCTAAAATCTCGGCATCTAATAGTGCACCGTGCAAAGTTCTGTGGCTATTGTCTATGCCATAGCGTTTACACAATGCATCCAGACTTGCTCTGGCACCGGGATATTTTTTTCTGGCAAAAGTCAGGGTATCAAATACCGTACTATTTCCTTCTACTGTCTTTTTTGAACCTTTTAGCAAAGACAACTCATTATTTAAAAAACCCACATCAAAAGGGGCGTTGTGAATAATTAATTCAGCATCTTTTGTAAATGCTAAGTATTCATCAACTATATCTACAAAAACTGGTTTGTCTTCCAGAAATTCATTGGTAATTCCATGCACTTTTATGGCTCCTGCATCTATTTTCCGATTGGGATTTAAATAAACATGAAAGCTTTTGTTTGTCAGGCGTCGGTTAATTAATTCCACACAACCTATTTCTATAATTCTATGACCATCACGCGGACTAAGCCCAGTAGTTTCTGTATCCAGAACGACTTGTCTTATTTCTTTTTTTGACATCTACTTGATTACCCGCCAGATAACAAATTTATTATTGCTGGCTATTTGTTTAACTTGCTTAAAAATTCGTTTTAAATCCAGATGATAGCCAAGATGACGATTTCCAATCACCCATAACTCTCCCCTTTTCTGTAAAACTTGATAGGATTGTTTAAATAAGGATAATGCGATCTGGTTTCCTACGGTATTTTGTTGATGAAAAGGAGGATTACAAACAATTAAATCCATGGACTCGATTTTAAATTCCATTAATCCATCACTAACAGAATATTCTGCTGATTTTTCAGGGAAAGCCTGGTTGAAATTTTGTTTTGCTGACGCTACCGCCATATAAGACTCATCTACAAAAAATAAATGGGCGGCAGGATGATTTTCTGCCAGGATTAACCCTACCACACCATTTCCACAGGCTAAATCAACGATTTTACTTGCTGGTGTATTTTTTGGTAAATGTTCTATCAAAAATCGTGTACCAATATCCAGTTTTTCCCTGGAAAAAACATTCGCATGGTTAGCTATAAGAAAATTTGTATCTTCTAACTGGAAAAATGTGGGATAGGGATTTATAAAGATTTCTCTTTCAGAATCCAGAGAGGTAAAGATTAAACGCGCTTTTTTTTTCGCTAATGAGGGTCTGGTTTCTCCCAAATAACGTGCCATTAATTTCCAAACTGAAGAAGACATGACTCTTACCATGCCAGCTGCAATGACTAATGTTTCTTTTTTTAAAAGGGCTTGAAGTCGAATTAATTGATCTTCTAGCAATGCTAGTGTTTTAGGTGCTTTTATAAGTACTACATCTACCGCAAGCTCTGGCCAATCAAGTGAATTATTGATTTGAACTGTTGCTAATGGTATATGGTTAGATTCCAGATTAGTTTCTGTAGCCTGTTGAGCAACAAAGGAATCAGAAATAGAAACAGGATTAAATACATTTAAAGCAACTGCCAAAGCACCAAAGCTGTCATTTAATATCAATAAATTAGTTGAGGAAGATAAATTCACATTTTCAAATAAATAATCCAGTAGATACTCATCCGCAGCATCCCATGCCTTTAATTGTTCATTCTTCCGTTTCGGTAGCCGTTCTAATTTAAAATTCCCTTGGGGTACGCTGAATAGATCTTCCATTAATTGAATACTGATGAATTGTATTTATAGCTGTGTGAAAAAATGCGTTTTTTTGATTCTGGTCTACACGCCACTGAAAGATAATACATTTAAAAGGTTGGGTTAGATGTTATTACACAGCGAAAAAACGTAACCCAACTAAAGGGAAGAGATGTTGGATTGGGTTATCGCACTTTGCTTGATAAGCTAATCCGACCAACAAGCTAAACCATTGTTTGTTAAAACCTTAACGTTTAGGAACGAGGATTTAATAATATCCGAAAGTTTGGCGCAGAATTTTTGTTTGTCATCTGTGTTGTAGAAACAGGCGCATAGCAGGCTACGTAACTGTTTCTACAACACAGATGACGGACAAAAATACAAGTCAAAATTCGGATATTATTTAATCCTCGCTCCTTAGTCTTATTTAATCAAACTTGCTACAGATTACTCAGAAAAACCTCTTCATTATTCAAAGTCAAAGCTAACTGGCCTTGCAATAAAGACTGCAACTCTTTTCCAACCATACTGTATCTCCAGCCTTGAAGTAATTGACTATTTGTATCATTGAAAAGTAATTTTTCCAGATCTTTTCTGCTTGCTAAAATCATTGGATTTAAGGCGTTTTGATCAGCTCTTATTCTGACCACTGCGGTTAAAATATCCAGCACAGCTTCCTGTTGTTGTGTCTTTTTAGTAGATTTAGTTTTATCTTCTATCGCAATCGGTGCGGTATTTTTTGCTGTTTCAATCAAGCCACAAATAATCTTTCCGTAGCGTCTTGCTATTCGTTCATTTAAACCACGTATTTTGAACAATTCATTATTTGTTACCGGTTGTAATTTAGCTAACTCCAATAATAAGTCATCCCTTATTAACCAATTTTTAGGCCTATTTTCAGACTGAGCAGTTTGCTCTCTCCATAGACTCAAAGATTGAATAATCGAAAGTTGTTTTCCGGTTAACTTGTTTTTTCCTTTAACTTTTAACCAAGCATTAACCGGTGAATTTTTATATAACTCATCATTAGTTAATAGTTCAAAATC
Organism: uncultured Methylomarinum sp.; assembly: GCA_964399475.1. Taxonomy (GTDB): domain Bacteria; phylum Pseudomonadota; class Gammaproteobacteria; order Methylococcales; family Methylomonadaceae; genus QPIN01. Next base: position 2,644 of record CAYNRB010000204.1, on the reverse strand, counting down.
TTTTTCTAACCAATTTAAACGCCCCAGATCTTCAAGTTGTTGACACATCGTTTGATAAATTTTACACAGATATATCACATCATCTGCGGCATATTGTATTTGTTCTTTACTTAGAGGCCTGATCCGCCAGTCTGTTCGGGTATGCGTTTTAGATAAATTAATGCTAAGCATGCTGGAGACCAACATGGCATACCCTGCATTTTCCTGAAAACCTAGCAAGGGTGCGGCAATCTGAGTATCAAAAACGGGGGTAATCACTTCTCCAGCCAACTGATAAAATATTTCCAAATCCTGACGGCAAGAATGTAATACTTTAATGATTTTCGGATTATTTATTACTGAAAAAAGTTCAGATAAATCGGATAAAGCAATGGGATCGACACAGACCACCCATTCTGGGGTAGCAATTTGTAATAAACAAAATTCAGGATAATAGGTTTTTTCTCTTAAAAACTCTGTATCTAAAGCAATCCAAGGTTCTAATTTAATTCTTTCACATAATGTGTGTAGTAATTCAGGCGTGTCTATGTATTCAATGCTCATGTTTTTTTATTTTATTTATAAAGCTGTAGTCTTTAAAGTGCTAAAACATGTTTTAGCTCGCCAGACTGTTTTGAAGATGGGGTCGTAAACTTAGGCAGCGCGCAAACAATAAACCACCCATCTTGCTTGTCTTTTTGTTCGAATTTTAAGGAATAGAAATAGTTACGTAGCCTGCTATGCGACCATTTCTACTCCTTAAAAGACAAACAAAAATCCTGCCCAATAGGGGTAGTTTATTTATAGCGAGTTACCTTAGACTCTCATACAACAGTTTCAGTTTTTAAGATTGTGAAGAACTGTTTTTGTTTTTTCGCCTATTGAACCTATTTTGGAAATTAACCCTTTTTATATTCAGTTTTTGATTCTGAATTTCAGTTTCAGCAATCAATTGAAATATATCGGCTGGCATGCCTTCTGGAAGGTCAATCAGCGTAAAATAATTGCGAATATCCAGTTTGCCTATACTTTTTCTTTCTACCCCAGAAACCTCAACCAGAACATTTTTTAGTTCAATAAGCGATACATTGTTTTTCTTACCCACATTCAGACGGTATCTGACGTACTTTTTTTTAAGAATAACCACTTCAAGTTCATTCTTATTATTCTGCTGACTGAATGGATTATTTTTAGTTTGAAAGAGGTTGTTCAAATCCGGTTGGAGCATAAAAGATAAGGCTGCCGCGCAATCTCTAATATTAACTTCAAGCTCGGTTGATAATTGCTCTATCAATTCCTTATGTGCTCTCAAGTCTTCATTTGAGAGAATTTTCCTTAAATTCTGTTTCAACCGTGTCTCTTTTGGGGGGGGGAACTTTCTGTTATTTTTATTACTCTTTTGAGCATTATTTTTCGGTCGCATGAAAAGAAACTATATTCGATCCAGATTAATTTCAACATAGGCTTCATCACGTAGTCGACGTAGCCACAATTCGGTTTCTTCTTCTATTTTACGCTTTCTAATTTCATCCTTAACTCGGTTCTTTTTATATTCGGCACTATTATCCCGGTTTTCTCTTTCTTGTACCTGAATGATATGCCAACCAAATTCAGTCTGAACAGGATCACTTACTTCATTGATAGCTAGCTTATTCATAGCTAATTCAAAGGGAGGAACCAGATCACCAGGCCCTACCCAGTTCAAGTTACCACCATTAATAGCGGATCCTTTATCATCCGAATTTGATCTAGCCAGGGAAGCAAAACCATCTCCATCAACAATTCTATCTTTTAATGACAGCAATCTTTTTCTGGCTTCGGCATCATCAATTAATTCATTTGTCTTAACCAGAATATGACGGGCACGAGTTTTAGTGACCATATGTTTGTTTATGCCTTTTAATTCCATCATTTTAATGATGTGGAAACCACTAGGACTACGGATTAAATCTGAGATATCACCTTGATTCATTTTGCTTACACTATCAACAAATAAAGTAGGAATTTGGCCTATACCACGCCAACCAAGGCTCCCACCTTTTAATGCATTTCCTCCATCTGATACCGCTATCGCAGTTTGCTCAAAATCCTCTCCTGCACGCAGATCAGTAACGACTGTTGTGGCTTTTTCTTTAGCTTTCTGAATAATTGTTGCTGAGGCTGCTTCAGGTATAGCGATCAAAATATGCCCCAGATGATACTGTACTTTCACTTTAGTCATATCGCCTTGGGTTTCCAGAAAATGACTAACTTCTCTATCGGTCACTCTAATCCGAGTACCAATTTCTCTAGCTCTGAGTTGATTAATAACAATTTCATTACGCATATCTTCTTCAAAACTTTGAAAACTAATACCCTGAATTGCCAACTCTTTTCTGAATTCATCAACACTCATACCGTTTCTTTGCGCAATTTCAACGATCTGACCACGTAAAATTTCATCACTCACACGTATACCTGACCTTTCAGCCAACTGCCTTTGTAATTTATCGACAATAATTCGTTCTAACACCTGTTTTCTGAGGATAAAAGGCGGTGGAATTTTTACATTGTTGGCCTGTAAAGATCGAACTATAGTGCTGGCTTCAAATGCTAACTCACGCTCTAAAACAACATCATCTTCAACTACCGCAATAATCCTGTCCAGAAGCACTGCATTAGCACT
>CAYNRB010000203.1:0-5876 GCA_964399475.1 uncultured Methylomarinum sp. | reverse complement strand
GATGGCACTACTTCCAATGCAAAAAAAACACCATTGATTTTAAAGGACTTTTTTCGTTAAAACCCAACGATTACCACATATCTATGATTTAGAGTAGAAAAAGTCACGAAGATGGGTTAACAATAACCTTCAGAAAAATCGTATGCACTTCATTCTGTTAAAAAATACTAAAATTTTCTTAAAAAAGGTGAAGACGAATTTAAATAGAGATATTTTGTGTACTATATCCCATAATTATAAAATTTAATTATTGACTTCAACAAAATACAGTATAATCAAAAATTGTCAACCAAGTATTATTGCTTCTTTCAGGATTGTGTTAATAAAATGGATTGCTAAACACATAATGACCAATATTATTAACAGTTTTTATATCCATTTTTCTCATTTTTAAGGGCTTTTTCTTTAAGTCTGTATAATTTATCAAGATTTTTTCCGATATAATTTAGTAAAAAACAACAATCGTAAATAAATACTAACAGTAAATACTTTTTAACCGAGGAAATTAAGTTATGGATAAAAAATTCAAAATAAATATCATCGTATCTATTATATTATTAGCCAGTGTAGTTCAGACTGCACAAGCACAACTAATTCAAGCTCAAGGTACAATTACACGAACATTAAATGAAACGACCTCTAATTTTGGTGGATGCATGATTGCTCTTTCAAGTTCAATTGGTGGTAATTGTGTAGATCCATGGGTTAGTTTAGATTGCTCTGGCACGTTCTCATCTAGCGGTGACCGACTATATGCAACGGCAATGGTGGCTTTTTCTTTAAATAAATCTGTATTTGTAGAGGTAGATGACACTCAAGTACATGGTGGTTTTTGTGTTGTAAAACGCCTAGATGTTTTGCAATAAATATTCCAGATTTTATTTTTCAACATGAGTTTTATGCATGAATCATGGCCTGATAAGAGCACTTTATATTCTAGATATATTTATCTTTAAAATGGGTACATATTAAAGTTACAGACTACATTCGTAAAAATTTTATACGCTGTGAAAGGGGATATTATCTGCCCCCCTTCTCACAAAATAACTTCTATATTGACATAGTAAGATTCCTTAGTAGATCACCTCAAAAAGCCAATTCATCACATTTAGAGGAAACATCTTCATATCTAGACTCCCAAATCAATTGATTTATTTCTATATTTTATCATCCAGCGCAAAGTTTCATTTAATTGAATGACTGGAAAATCACCAACAACTCCCTTGAGTTTAATGGGATTTCCCAATAGCATTTTCACCTCATTTTCTCTTACAAAAGATGGATTCACTTGAATTTCAAGTTCATGACCTGATATCTCACAAGCCAATTTTACTATTTCTTTCAATGAAAAGGCATACCCCGAACATATATTAAAAATCTCTCCTATAGCTGATGGAGTTTCTAATAAACACTTATAATATTTCACAACATTTCGCACATCAGAAAAATCTCTGGCAACATTAATATTACCCAATTCTATTACTGATGCAGAACGACGAATATGACTGACAATTTTAGGCAACAAAAAGTTTTCTGACTGCCCCACCCCTGTGTAATTAAAAGGACGAATAATTATGATAGGTAATTTTTTCTTATAGAGACTTGCCACATATTCCATAGCGACCTTGCTAACAGCATAATCATTTGTTGGTGAAAAAGGTGTTTCTTCTGTTAAGCAACCTTCTTTAGCATTTCCATAGACATTTGCACTACTAGCTAACAATATCGACTTTATAGGTTTACCTGCTATAACTAAAGCTTCAAGTAAACATCGCGTTCCTATTACATTGGAACGATAAATATCCTCAACATTTCCATGAGCTACAAACGAAATTGCAGCCAAATGAACAACAACATCAGGCTGCACCTTCTGTATTATTACTTTTAATTGCTCTGAATCACATAGGTCAGTTGCATAAAGAGACTTAATACCCTGTATTTTTTCAGGACATTGTAATTGTGTGATACCAAAGACGGCATAACCTGCAAGATGTAATTCATGCGCCATAAATCGTCCAGTAAAACCATTAACACCTGTAATTAATGCTTTTAACATGTTGTCTCTCCATCATTAAGTTAAATTAGCCACATTCGGAACAAAGAAAAAACTAAGGAGTGGAGATTTAATAAGTTCCGGAAGTTTGGCGTATGATTTTGGCTTCACAAAAGCACATAGCGAGCTATGCAACTGTTTTATGGGTGCTTCTGTGGAGGCAAAAGACAAGTCAAAACCGAGAAGTTATTAAATCTTCAGTCCTTATCACTCCAGACGTGGAAATTGCTAATACTGTAGTTCTCCCCGACTTTCATCATACCAATAGCTAAAATTTTTAATTAATCTTTTCTTGCAATTCAATCAGTTAATGTTTTAGGCGATAGAATTTTATGCTGTCGAATAATAAATTTAACTAGAAAAAACACAAAAAATTAATTATCAAACCGTTACCAATAAACTTTAAGTAATTGATATTATTATCTTATTTTAATGTTAATATTCAAATTTGCTATGATGAAAGACGGTCTCCCGTTACTTTTTACATTTAAAAAACTAAACCCAACTCATTTCGTTTCATATCCACTTCAACCATCATCTGGCATAATTGCTCTAATGTTGTTTCTGATTTCCACCCCAGTTCCTTCATCGCTTTTTCTGGATTACCAATCAACAACTCAACTTCAGCAGGTCGGTAAAACTTCGGGTTAACCTGAACCAAGGTTTTACCACTATTAACATCTATTGCAATTTCATTTTCTGCTGAACCTTGCCATTCTAGTTCAAACCCTGCTGCCTTAGCTGCCATCGTCACAAAATCACGTACCGTCTTATTGCGATTAGTTGCTAAAACATAAGTGTCTGCCTGATCCGTCTGCAACATGCGCCACATACCCTCAACATACTCTTTAGCAAAACCCCAATCTCGTTTTGCATCCATATTACCCAGTTCTAAAACATCCATGAGCCCCAGCTTTATTTTTGCCATAGAATCAGTTATCTTCCTAGTAACAAATTCACGTCCTCTTAACGGTGACTCATGATTAAATAAAATCCCACTAGCAGCAAAAATATCATATGACTCACGATAATTTATCACCATCCAATGAGCATATAATTTAGCGACTCCATACGGACTACGCGGATAAAAAGGTGTCAATTCTGTTTGCGGAATAGCCTGTACTTTACCAAACATTTCAGAAGTACTGGCTTGATAAAAACGAATATCGGGATTTACGATACGAATAGCTTCTAAAAGATTAACAGGACCTATACCTGTAATCTCTGCTGTTGTAATGGGTTGATCAAAAGACACTCCTACAAAACTTTGCGCAGCCAGATTATAAACTTCTCTTGCTTGTGCTGTTTCCAGCAACCGAATACTCGCACTTAAATCTGTTATGTCATATTCCACTAAATGTAGCTTAGGATGCATATCAATACCTAATTGCTCAATACGCCAAAAATTGACTGAACTAGTCCGCCTATAAGCACCATAAACTGTATAACCTTTATTCAACAATAGTTCTGCTAAATAAGCACCATCCTGACCAGTTATACCTGTAATTATTGCTTTCATCGTAAAGTTTTTTCTGTATTTTAAAAAAAATTGTTATATATTCTATGTAAAAAAATCGACCCAGTACTTTGATAATTGTATTTTCACTAAAACAAGAATACAAAGCTTTATTCAAATTATTTATCATTATTCATGAGCTTTTAAAAAGTGAGCACTCCGCCTTATTGCGACTAATTTCAGGAAAAAATAATAAACGGTCAACCGCCATAAAACTAGCGAGTATCAATCCATCCCCACTAAATGACTCAATTACGTCATGTTCTACTAATATATTCCCTCCAAGTTCCCTAATTGCTTCCAGACAATCTACATGCGTAGTTTTTGAACCGGATATTGAACTATGATGAGTAGAAACCATAATAAAACGAACCAATTGATTTTTCACCGCATTTTGCATTGAAAGAATAAATGGCAATTCAGCCCCCTGAATATCCATATGTAGTAGCTCAATATGGCGATCACAGCATTTGCTTAGCACAGATTCCATATCAAAAACCGGAATACCTACAACCTGTCCCGTTGTTTCGGTAGGTGTATAAACTTCTTCCTGAAACTCCCTACCAACCCATGCATTAAAAATATAGTGAACCCCAAAAACTAGACCAGCACCTAAGGAGTAATTCAGCTCAAAAACAGGGGGGATTTCAATGAAAACAAAACGAAAAACACACAGTTCAAAATTTAAAGCCAAGATTGCCTTAGAAGCCTATAAAGGCGATAAAACAGCAGCAGAACTCATTTCCATGTATAAGATATTATCCGGTCAAATCAGTACTTGGAAAAAACAGTTAACGGATGGTGCAACACAACTATTTGAGTCGGGACAACCTCATATCCTAGATGAAGCGACTTTAACATCACCTCTGTATGAAGAAACAGGTCGGCTCAAAGTCGAGCTGGACTGGCTTAAAAAAAAAGTTGATGCAACCGCTTGAACTCAAAAAATCGTGGATTGAGCCCGATTATAAGTCGCTGAGTATTCGTCGTCAATGCGAGTTATTGGGGCTTAATCGCTCCACTCTCTATTATCAGCCTGAATCCGTGTCCGACATTGATAGAGAGAGGATGCGACTTATTGATGAGGTTTATACCCGTTGCCCATTCTACGGTTCACGCAGAATCACTGCTCAACTGAATCGCAAGCGAATTCAAAGGCTGATGCATATCATGGGAATTCGAGGTGTCGCTCCAGGACCTGATACCCGCAAGTCACACCCGAAAATAAAGATTTACCCCTTCTTGCTCAGAGGGTTGACGATCAATCATGTTAATCAGGTCTGGAGCACTGATATTACCTACATTCCCATGGCCAAGGGATTTATGTATCGGGTGGCCGTTATTGACTGGTATAGCCGTTATGTTCTCTCGTGGACATTATCTAATACAATGGATATGAGGTTTTGCATGGATGCATTAGAGAGTGCGCTTGAGGTGAAACGCCAGAAATATTCAACACGGATCAGGGCGTACAGTTTACGAGTAAAGCCTTCACACAAACCCTGCTTGATAAGGAAATAAAAGTCAGTATGGATGGCCGTGGTCGAGCGCTGGATAATATTTTTGTAGAGAGATTATGGCGAACCGTAAAATATGAAAATATTTATATGAATGACTACCAAACCGCGCCAGAATTAAAGGCAGGGTTGAAACATTATTTCGAGTTTTACAATAAGGAACGACACCATCAAAGCCTTAATTATCAAACGCCTGAGGAAATACATTTTAACAAAAGCACGCCTTGAAAATCACGTCAATGAATGCGAACCCCCTGTGGACAAAGCGTGGATTTCCTTCGGAACGTGTGGATAAGCTTGTGGAAAACGATAGAGCCGTTTCCCACAAGCTTATCCACACTAATCCACCATTTGACCACATTCCGTCGTGGCACGGACTTTAGACCTTCACAACGTCTGCGGCGCAATAATAACAATTTTTTTAAAATCAAAAACAAAGATCAAAATCAGTCATTATAAATAAAAATGGCTCGAATCATGAGGAGGAATATATACTACGTATTTCTCCTTACTTTTTAGGGAATTGGTCTTGACAATGGGGTCCACTATAGTTTTAATGGCAAAACGAGACCATCCAAACGTGGTTTCGGTCAGTCGAGCACTACCTTCGCAATACTTTAACGACATTTCAGCCATAAATTCCCTGCGCTGAATCATACTCATTTTTGATACGGCCAATCGAATATCAATAATTTGCTCAGGTGTTAAATCTCGGGGTGAAAATAAAACTTGTTCACTAAAACTTAGATAGCCACGTCCTATGGGCGTGGAGCACTTTGGCTGTGCCTAT
>CAYNRB010000202.1:0-5903 GCA_964399475.1 uncultured Methylomarinum sp. | reverse complement strand
TTGGGATACTTATGCTAAACAGAATGATTTTCCCTCACTTTGAATTACACCCGGCCTGGTGAGATACTGGAGACAGGACCTCAGGTTGTGCCACACTTAAAATAAGTAATTTACAACATATACTTATGTAACTTCGTGTCGCAAATAACCATAAATTAACCAGCCTGTTTCTCGTCCGAAACTTAGCAAACCACCAGCTTATTTTCTCCACAATAAACACCGCATTAGAAGAATCTGGCTGGTTGAATGCCAAGTTATAAAAACTTGGAAGTCAGTATGTTTTATTTTCCACTCCTAAATTTTAAGCTCAAGTCCTGACACTATTATTACAATCTTAGCCCAAGTTTGCTTTAATGGAAGAACCAGTTTTAGTCCAAATATAAGTCGCTAATTGAAATACCTCTATATTGTTCCCAAAATGATAATTTCCATCAATAATTAAAATTTCATTTGCCATAAACATCTTCTTACCAATTCTATCTGCACTAAATTATCTAAAAATGTGGGCGCATGCACCATTAACAAACTCAGTAGAACTAATGCAACTAACCTTGTCTTTGTTTAATTGTCACCTATATGCAACAATAATACCTGTATTGAGATCATTTGTGATTTTAACACCACCTTCAAAGGCACCTCGGTCATTAAAAACACAAATAATACTTTACGACGTTAGCAGCAATCAATTCCCCCTTTTTTCCCCTGAGCATGTTGGCGTGACAATTGCTTTATCAATTTAATTGTCACTATTAGAATATCCGGAAAAACCATCTAACAATGAAAAAAAAACTAGTACTTATCGGCAACGGTATGGCAGGTATGAGGACAGTTGATGAGCTATTAAAACTGTCACCGAATAAATTTGATATTACTGTATTTGGTGCAGAGCCTCATGGTAACTATAACCGCATTATGCTATCCCCTGTGCTTGCTGGTGATAAGCAGCTAAGTGAAATTATCATTAATGATTTGCAATGGTACCAAGACAATAAAATCACTTTATACACAGGTAAAACAATTACTAAAATTGATCGTGTTAATCAACAGGTGAGTGCTGATGATGGAACTATCGCAGATTACGATCGCCTAATTATCGCTACAGGCTCTGTTCCCGTATTGTTGAATATTCCAGGGAAGGAGCTGGAAGGCGTGATCAGTTTTAGGGATATTAATGATGTCAATGTGATGATCGAAACGGCTAAAATACATAAAAATGCGATCGTGATTGGGGGTGGATTACTGGGCTTAGAGGCCGCTAATGGTTTAATGATACAAGGGATGAATGTCTCGGTTGTGCACAGAAGTAATGTATTGATGAGCCAACAACTTGATCAACAAGCGGCTGATTTAATGCGGACAGAGTTAGAACAAAAAGGCATGAATTTTTTAATGAATCATTACACCGAAGCCTTGCTAGGTAATAAACGCGTTGAAAAAATACGCTTTAAAGATGGTTCTGAAGTAGTAGCCGATTTGGTGGTGATGGCAATTGGCGTTCGTCCTAATATTGCTTTAGCACAAGCCTCTGGTGTCCAATGTGACCGAGGAGTTTTAGTCGATGACACCCTACAAACTTATACGCCGACAATTTATGCGGTGGGTGAATGCGTGCAACATCGTGATAAAACGTTTGGCTTAGTTGCACCCTTATTTGAACAAGCCAAAGTATGTGCAAATCATTTGGTCGGTATGGGAATTGCTAGCTACGTTAGCAAGGTCACATCAACCAAACTAAAAGTGACGGGAATCAATCTATTTTCAGCAGGTGATTTTATCGGTGAAGATGGCACAGAACCCATCATTTTTAAAGACCCTACACGATATATCTATAAAAAACTAGTGATAAAAAATAATATCATTGTAGGTATTTTGCTTTATGGCGAAACGGTTGATAGCTTGTGGTATTTTTCTTTACTGACTGAAGAACAAGATATTTCTAATATTCGTGAAAATATTTTATTTGGTCAGCACCATATTGAAGCAGAACAGGATTAACAATTAATGACTACCTCAACAATAAGTTTAACAACTTGCCCTTATTGTGGTGTGGGCTGTGGGGTACTGGCAACACAAGAAGCAGATGGCACAGTTTCTATTAAAGGGGATAAAGACCATCCTGCTAATTTTGGTCGCTTATGCTCAAAAGGTTCTGCCCTTGCAGATACGGTTGGTCTAGAAGGTCGCTTACTGTATCCGCAAGTTAATGGCGAAAGTGCCTCATGGAATACTGCATTAGATACTGTTTCTAATGGTTTAAAACAAGTGATTGAAAAACATGGAGCAGATGCCGTTGCCTTTTATGTTTCCGGGCAATTATTGACTGAAGACTATTATGTAGCCAATAAACTAATGAAAGGCTTTATTGGCAGCGCAAATATCGACACCAATTCACGCTTATGCATGTCATCCGCCGTTGCTGGTTATAAACGTGCGTTTGGTAGTGATTCCGTACCAGGAAATTACCAAGACCTTGAATTAGCCGATCTGATTGTGATTGTAGGGTCTAATACGGCTTGGTGTCACCCGATTGTGTATCAGCGCATTGTTCAAGCAAAACAACAACGGCCTCAGTTAAAAATAGTGGTGATTGATCCACGCAAAACAGCTACTTGTGATATTGCCGACTTACATTTATCGCTTAAACCTGGCTCTGATGCCAGCTTATTTAATGGCCTACTTAACTATATTAATCAACAGCAATGTATTGATTGGGAGTTTGTTAATCTGCATACTCAAGGTTTTGAGAATGCATTAATTTCAGCAGAGCTATCAATCAATAAAGTTGCACAAGCTTGCGAATTATTTGAGCAAGATGTTAGTCAGTTTTTTCAACTATTTGCTAATACAGAAAAAATCGTTACACTTTATTCTCAAGGGGTCAATCAATCCTCATCAGGCACGGATAAATCAAATAGTATTATCAATTGTCATTTAGCCACAGGGCGTATTGGTAAGCCTGCAATGGGGCCTTTTTCAATCACCGGTCAACCCAATGCCATGGGAGGACGTGAAGTGGGTGCGCTAAGCAATCAATTAGCGGCTCATATGGAATTGGATAACCCTATTCATCACGATTTAGTTTCTCGTTTTTGGCAAACAGATAATCTAGCAACTACCGCGGGTGCTCAAGCGGTGGACATGTTTGAGAAAATCGCCAGTGGAAAAATAAAAGCCATTTGGGTGATTGCAACCAACCCTGTTGTCACGCTGCCAAATGCAGATAAAGTCCTTAAAGCGATAGAAGCCTGCGATTTAGTGATTGTCTCAGAATGTGAACTGAATACGGGAACGGCTGCACGTGCAAATATTTTATTGCCTGCACTAGCATGGGGTGAAAAATGCGGAACAGTCACTAATTCCGAACGTCGTATCTCTCATCAACGTCAATTTTTACCTTCTCCAGGCGAGGCAAAAAAAGATTGGTGGATATTATCGCAAGTTGCTCAGCGGATGGGATTTGGTGAAGCGTTTAATTATCAAACCACCGCAGAAATTTTTAGAGAACATGCCGCATTATCAGGTTTTGAAAATAATGGAGAACGTGATTTTGATATTAGTGGTTTAGCAAAAATTACTGATGATGAATATGCTAAACTTTTACCTATTCAGTGGCCTATCACCAACCAAAATCCAGAAGGAACTCAACGGCTTTTTCAAGATAAACGGTTTTTTACAGCGACTGGCAAAGCACAATTTATTGCCATAACACCTCGTGCACCTGTAAATGCAACCTGCAAAGAATACCCGTTTATTCTTAATACAGGGCGTGTACGAGATCAGTGGCATACCATGACTCGAACCGCCAGATCTGCAAGATTAAATGCACATGTCTCGGAACCAATAATACAAATTCATCCTGCTGATGCTGAAAAAAATAATATAAATAATGGTGGTCTTGCTCGGCTTGATAGCCAATGGGGAGACATGCTCGCTAGAGTTGTTGTAACAGAAGAGCAGCGTATGGGCAGTGTGTTTGTCCCAATGCACTGGAATTTCTTCCTTTCTTCAAAAGGGCGTGTTAATGCCCTGGTCAATCCAGTTGTTGACCCAATCTCTGGGCAGCCAGAATCAAAACATACGCCTGTTAAAGTAACACCTTACGAGCCTGTTTGGTACGGTTTTATGTTATCCCGAACACAATTAACACCGCCAGATTCTCATTACTGGGTGAAAATTAAAGGTGATCAATTCTGGCGATATGAAATAGCAGGTGAAACGTCTATTGAAGAGCCTTTCGTCTGGGCTAAAAAACAATTAGGTGAAGAAGGTGAATGGCTAGAATTTTCTGACCAAAGTACACAACGCTTTCGTGCTGGAAAAATAATTGATAATAAGCTACAAAGCGTAGTTTTTATTGCTTCTGAGTATGATTTACCTGCGCGATCATGGCTAAGTCAGATTTTTTCTGAACAAATGCTTAGTGATGAAATGCGAATGAGTTTGTTAGCAGGAAAACCCGGTGCAGGACTGCCAGATACAGGTCCAATGATATGTGCTTGTTTTGGCGTAGGCGAAAACACCATTAAAGATGCAATTAGCTGTGGTTCAGCCAAAACGGTTGAAGAGATTGGGGCACTACTTAAAGCAGGAACTAACTGCGGCTCTTGTGTACCTGAGTTGAGAAAAATTATTTCTGCTTAGAAAACTCTCAAGCTGGCTTTTGATCTTGCTTTTTAAATAGGGGGTAATTAGTCCATGTGCTTTTTTCCACCTCGAATTATTAATTTCCTCGCACTGACTTTGACCTTTCAACACTAGGTTTTTTCTGCGATTTGCTTTCGCTCTACGAAAAATCAAGGTAGGACAGCCAGTTACCCAACTGCCCCCTCATAAATCCCAGCGTGCGGAATTACCGCACTGGGCTTTTCAGAGTTGCTCGCTTCGCACACGGTTCTTTCCCTATTATTAAAAGTCATGACATATATGAGGTTTGATGAGTGGAAAGTCTCTCAGTAGTGCTTAACCTGTCCAGTTGTAACTTCGCTTCTGACTGCGCCAATTGAGCCATTTAAACAATATCCCTTTTATACGATAGTAATAATCTACATACTTTCGTAATTGCCTCGGATACCATAGTAATTCCAGTACCCGCGTAGCTTTCGATTCAGTTTCGCAAATAACAGGGCTTTTGGCAAGTGACCGTGCTTTTGACACCACCTCTTAAAGCTGACTAAAGCGGCATTATATTTCTTCCGTGAGGTACGACGCTTTAGCACTCTTCTACCATAACGTCCTCTTCTCCAGTAGATTTCAAAGCCCAGAAAATCAAAACGAAATGTAGATCTCCTGTCAAACTGGATGATGCGGGTTTTTTTAGGCGCAACTTCCAGTCCAAACTTGGCAACACCTTGTAAAAGCGTTGCGTATCACATTCTAACTCAAACGCACACACACAAAGTTACCACGAGCTTATCCACACTAATCCACCCTTTGACCACATTACTCCGTAGCAAACGAATGGGTTCATTAAAACGCCTGCGGCGCAATAATAACAATATTTTTTAAAATAAAGGGAAAGATTTATCCCTTAATTATTAGAGAAATTGGTCTGGACAATGGGGAGTACTATACCTGTCACGATCCCGATATCCATTTCCCTGTTAGGTTTTTATCCATAAAACTCTTGCCATAAGGAAAGAAAATGCGTTGAAATTCCTATTCATTATCCATTTCTTGGCACAGCAGAGTGTGGTAACTATCAACTAATAATTACAATCAAGTTTGATTCAATTGAATTAGTATTAAATCATGAATGTTTTCCGCTATTTAAACTTATAGTGCTCACTGAGTATTGATGCGCTACAAACCCGGACAATTGCATTTACTATTAACACAATCTATCGCGCTGTTGATTATTCTATAAAATTATGTGAAGATGAGAATAGTAATCATTAAGAAAAAGG
>CAYNRB010000201.1:0-5903 GCA_964399475.1 uncultured Methylomarinum sp. | reverse complement strand
ACAATCTGCAATATCGCTATCCGATTATTACACAATGGTTATTGCCACTGATGCGAGCAAAACACAAATTGAGAATGCAGAAAAAAAGCCAGGTGTTGAATATCAAGTTGCTACCGCAGAAAATAGTCACCTTATTGAGAACTGAAGTTTCCCAATTATTTTCGCCGTGACGTATAAAGAGAAACCATTTAAATTGGGGTTTGCTCTATTTAGAGCAACAGCAACTAAAATAACAAAGCCTTGTGCATTGCGGCTTCTGTTATTTTAAAAACTGGGAAACTTCAGTTGAGAATTCAATTGATTTAATTACAGTAGCACAAGCATTTTATTGATTTAATAGTGAGGCCTTTTCAAAAGAAGCAAACCGAGTATTAAAAGATAAAGGCATTGTGTCGATATGGTCGTACAATTTTTTATCGGTAAATGAGGCTATTGATGAGGTCATATTTTATTTGTATAGCAATATCCTTGAAGAGTATTGGCCTGAAGAAAGAAAAATGGTGGAAGATGGGTATAAAAGTGTTCAGCTACCATTTAACCTATAAAAATCAGTTGGATCACGGTTTCTAGTACAAACTATTGATTCCACAGCACTTCACAGATTATTGCTCCTGCATAATCTGCATACACCACATCCTTGTGGTAAAAAAAATGCCCACCTAACCGAATGGGTGAGGCTAAGATTTTTTCAAAGCACTGTGAAACCAATAACTTGCACTATAAATCTGCACCCAACTGATTATTCTAGGTTTAAAGAAATTGAAACGCCTAGCTTTACTCTGTCAGCATACTGGAATTTATCTCAATTAATAGGTTATCTATGTACATGGTCAGCTACTAAAAAATATCAAAAAAAGTTTGGGGTTAATCCTGTAGAAGATTTATACGATAAAATTGCTGGAATTTGGGGTGAACCTGAAAAGGTATTATCGGTGAAATGGCCGTTGAATATTAGGTTGTGGCAAAAAGAAATATAAATAGAGTTTTTGTTGGGCAGGATACTCCAAATAACCAAAATATTCTTTTGCCTTATCAATTACAATGGGAAGAATTGTAATCTCAGTCAAGAAAATTATGTGTGGTCGCTTCAATTTAATAGCAACACCAGAACAGATTTTCGAAACGTTTCGTTTGCATCGATCGCCTCGTTTTGAAACCAGCTACAATATCCCTCCCGGACAAAAAATATTGACTGTAGTGGCTTTGGAAACGGGTGATTACAAAGTGGTGAACCTACTCTGGGGATTAATTCCACACTGGTCAAAAGAAAGAAGCATCAGTAATCGTTTAATTAATGCCAGAGCAGAAACATTGAGAGAAAAGTCTTCTTTCAGAACAGCTTATCGACAGCGACGCTGTCTAATTCTTGCAACAGGTTTTTATGAATGGAAAAAAATAGACCAAGGAAAACAAGCTTAGGAACGAGGATTTAATAATATGCGAAAGTTTGACGCAGGATTTTTGTTCGTCTTCAAGGCGTAGCAACAGGCGCATAGCAAGCTACGCAACTGTTGCTACAACGCAGAAGACGGACAAAAAGACAAGTCAAAATTCGTATATTATTGAATCCTCGTTCCTTACTGTATCAGTCGGGAAGATCAGCAGTTAATTGCATTTGCAGGGCTGTGGGAATATTGGGGGCAGGGAACAGAAACAATCTATAGCTGTACAATTATAACGACTCAGGCTAATGAATTAATCAGTCCTATTCATCAACGAATGCCTGTAATTATAGAGCAAGATAGTTATGGCTATTGGTTGGATAAACAAGCCACAGAAGAAACAACAGAACAACTATTAACCCAAGATTCTTATCAAGGAATACTGGTTAAGCCAATCAGTAATTGGGTCAATAATCCTTGTCATAATGATAAAAACTGCTTGAACTGATGATTTTTAATCCATTAAAAAGAATTTTAAATTCTCTAGAAAAGACAGTGGCAGCAGGCATTATTTTAATCAGTTGTCTAATTATTGTGACACCACTTTGTGGCATTTTATTTCAATGTGGATGTGACTGGCCTTGGTTAGGTTTGGATAACAAATGTAACTTTCATCATCCCTATGCAATAGAGCAATGTCCTTGGTGTGTATTAATAATTACAGGCGTATTATCAAATGGAATCTCTATTGTTATAGGTATTGGAGTCTCTTCTATTTCTATAGAGATTATAGAGAACCAACATCCCGTAAAAGAAGTATTAATCAGATTAGTGATTGGTGTCATTGTGTTTATATTGATTGCTATTATGATTACTGGATTGTTAGGATTAAAGTTTTGACAATGTGTATTTTAAACTTGACGCTGGCGCGTCATGACTGGGTTACCACGTGGGAACCAGAAAGTTTTACATCCACTCTCCTAGTTCCCACGCGCTGCGTGGGAATTCAGTGTCGACGCGCCAGCGTCAAGTTAACCAAACCAATGGAGCATATAAAAAAGTAAAAGAATTGTGTTCCCCATCAAAAGTATTAATGTTATAAATGATTTTTTTTAATCATGGCATTAAAGTTATGATACAGTTTGTAGTGTCATGTAAAAGTCTAATTATCTTTAGTTTTAAATAGTTACTTGACCAATAACAAAAATTATTTTAGGGGATTTTATGAAATTATTAAAAAGCGCTGTTGTAGTGACTACACTGGCACTTTCTGTAGGTACTTTTTCAACACCTGCAAATGCTATCTGTTTGGGGATGGCATGTATGTACAATAGAATAACACCACTTCAAGCTATTATGGCGACTGAAATGTCGGTTGATGAAGTGTTGAATCTAGTCAATGAAAATGTGGATAAGAATCTGATTTTAAAGGCAATAAAAAGCACATTAAGAGTAACTAAAGAAATTAATGCAAATGATAAAGTTGATCGTAATCGTATGCGTGCCAATACATCAATGAAAGCCGCTCGAAAAGCAATAAAAGAAGATGATTATGTATCAGCAAAAGATCATTTGAGAGTAGCAAAGGAGCGTTATTCAGGTCTTCAGGATATGCTTGAATTAACCCAGGAAGATAGAACCTCTCAACAGACACACTTTTTAAACCGTATTATGGGCACGAGAGATGAAGGTGCAGGGAAACGTAGTAGCAATAAATAATATTGCTACAACTGCAACTAGTGCTCCAGCAATTTAGGTTTGATGGGTGAGTGTTGAAGTAGAGCAGAATATACACTATTCAAACCAAAGTAGATGGAGTACTAGTTCCCACGCGCCAGCGTCAAGTTAATTTACACAAACCAAGATTTATCAACCGCTAAAAGTCCTTCCTTACCAGCATAACACCCAGCACTAGAATATCGCCAATATTCAGCCCGTTCAACATACCCTCGTTTTACAGGGTCTACACACAGACATGTATAAGTTTTAGACAAACAAAAATTCTGAGCCAGCAGTCAAACTTTTCCCGTTCGTATACCAAAGCAGAGTTTATTAAAGTTTTTAAAGGAAATAAATCTAAAGTTATGCGGTATAATCTCTCGCAAGAGTTGGCTGGGCAGTCGCTATTTTATCGAAAGATAAAGTGGAGGAAAGTCCGGGCTCCATTGGGCAAGGTGCCAGGTAACGCCTGGGAGGCGCGAGTCTACGGAAAGTGCCACAGAAAATATACCGCCCCTCACCTAGATAACATGTTATCTAGGTGAGGGGTAAGGGTGAAAAGGTGCGGTAAGAGCGCACCGCGCTTGCTGGCAACAGTAGCGGCAGGGTAAACCCCACCTGGAGCAAGATCAAATAGAAGAGCAGACACGTGGCCCGCGTGGCTCTTGGGTAGATTGCTTGAGCCATTAGGTGACTAATGGCCTAGATGAATGACTGTTCTCGACAGAACCCGGCTTACAGGCCAACTCTTTTTTCTTTATCCTTTCAAATCCCTCTCTGTTCTGCAAATAGCTATGTCATCCAAAAAATAGATAAAATGTCTTAATTCGCATTATCCCTTTGCAAAACCTATTTAAAACATACAAAATAATGAAATCAAGAGAACGTCGCCAAGGAATCGTGCTTGTACATACCGGGGAAGGAAAAGGCAAGTCATCCAGTGCATTAGGCATGGTATTTCGAGCGGCAGGCTGGGGTATGAAAATTTGTGTCATTCAGTTTATAAAAGGCCAGTGGCAAACTGGAGAACAAAAAGCCGCCGAACGCTTTGAGAATATTGAATGGCATGCTTTAGGTGATGGATTTACCTGGGATACAAAAAATCCGGAACAGGATATTAAAACCAGTCGTGAAATATGGGAATTTAGTCAGCAAAAAATATTATCAGAAGAATTTGATTTGGTTTTGCTAGATGAAATTAATTATTGTTGTGGTTATAACTGGATATCAGGTAAAGAAATTGCTGATTTTATTAGCCATAAAAAACCAAGCTGGATGCATCTTATTATGACGGGTAGAAATGCGCCTGAAGAAATGATGGAAGTAGCACATACCGTGACTGAAATGAGTAAAATCAAACATGCATTTGAACAAGACATTAAAGCGGCGCAAGGAATAGAATTTTGACTCTAATAATACCCTGAAAATTTTTATCAAATAATAGTCTAACGGGTTTATTTGTATGTTAGTCTAAAGAAGATTTATTAAAAACAATTTTTAGCTAGAGTTCGCAAAATTTATCCATAAAATTACTAAACTAGGAGAAAAAGATGGGAGAAACACAAAAAATAATGGTCGCTCTTCTTGGCGTATTTATTGTCGGCGCCATAATGATTACAGAAAATAAATCGCAAACAACCCAAGAAAAAGAAGCTGCTGCGATGGTAAGAGCCCTTGCTGGAATGCAGAATATGGCACACCAAAAATGCCCCCGTTTAATAAAAAAACATACAGGCTCATCACCTGTTTCTCTGGTATCAAATTCAGATACTGATCGTGCAACCTATTTAACTTTGGAATGGGAAGGTCAAGAAGATGAAAACTTCAAAAAAGCCGCATGTACACTAAGTGTCTCACAAGGTGGCATTTCTAAATTAGTGATTGACGATAAAGTTATCTTTGATAAAGACATTTGATTTTATTCGGAACACGTGCGAAATAAGTTCGATAACTGATACTACAGTTTAAGATGGACAAAAAGGTTTTAGCGCTTCTTTGCTTTTGTATAAGAAAATGGTTGAAGTTATTTCGTACAAGTTTCTTAAGATTAAAATAAATATCCAGACTGACATAACATAAGAATTCATTTCAAGATTTTCTCTAAGATCACTTGTTTAAGCAAATATCCATAATCTTGTTTGACATAACTCATCGCCATACCTTAAAAAGAAAATGTGGTAGCGAAAGACTCTCTAATGTTCTGCTATGGAGCATAAATAAATGGAGCAGTTGCTTGATGAACGCTTATGGCTTTGACTAAGGATATGCGCGTTTTTAGGAATGATTTTAACAAAAAGGCAAATTGCCAAATTTACAGTCAGCAGTTAAATCTCCGAACCATCTAACGGACTAACCACATCTCTCCCACCTTGATTTAAAGCCTGCGTATAAATCATTGTCGCTTCTAAGTCATTATGCGCTAAAAGAGCCTGAATAGTATGAATATCAGTACCTCTCTGCAATAAATGCATTACAAAACCATGCGGAAAAGCATGATCACTCATTCTTTTACTAATCTCTAGCTCCTTAACGACCACTTTTATCGTCTTATTATGCTTAATTGATCTAAATGATGTCGGCGTATAAGATCAGACCGAGGGTCTAATGATAAATTTCTAGCCGGAAACACATACTGCCAACCCCATTCTTTCTCAGCATTTGAATATTTTTTATTGAAGGCAATAAGTTAGATATACTTTGCGCGGTCACGGTTACGAAATTTATAGCGAGTTGGTTTTTATTAATAGCAAGGCGCTAAAATTCGTGACCGTGCGAAATATAGATAGTACCGTGTCTTTTTAA
>CAYNRB010000200.1:0-5914 GCA_964399475.1 uncultured Methylomarinum sp. | reverse complement strand
TATCAAGTTTTTTTCGCTAACAATGTCGGATAACGCTGTCGCTCATCCAACCTACGTACCGCATTACAAGTGACAAAAACTCAAAACATACTGTGCATAGTCTGGCAATTTCTAAACAGTTGAAATAATTCTGGCACCGCATCAAAATTCTTTACTATCTGTTCAAACTCCCCACCTTCCAATAAAATATGTGGCAGTTCTTGTGCCAGTTCAACACTGTGGACACCATGTTTTTGTGCAACCACTAAATAATATAAATAATGTACTGCCCGTATCAAAAGGGCATTGTCCTTGTAGGCTTCAAAAACGGGTACTAGAAAAGCATGTTGTAAAGATTTGGAACGTTCATCAAGAATATATTCGTTATTTTTTTCAGAACATATCAGTGGAAGTGCTTTCTCAGTGACTTCATCTTCAATTCCCAATCTCGGCCATTCTAATGAAGGCGCTTCGATATTCAACTGTGAAGCAAAGGCTTTTTGGTAACACCAGCTTAAACTACTGACCACGGGATCATCTTTATTAGTATTACTGGCAAATATTTTCATTTGCGGTAATAGAGCTCGCCTTATATCACTTAATGAAACATCTTCTGGGTGATTATACAAAATTCGGCAGGGCAGTCCACCCATCAATAAAATTTGTGCGAGTTGGCCAATATTAAGCACCTGTTTTATTAATCGCTGGATTGCTTTAGGCTCAATAGAGGTATGGGTCCAGCTTAAAAAGGCAATAACATTCCCTGTAATATAAGCATTTTTATTGTTATTTTCCCAAGCCTCCAATAAAGCCGATATGCCTCTATCGGTGACAATTCGCTTACCAAAAACATCGCCAGACATTTTATATATACGTGAATGAAAAGCAGCCATTCCTAGCTCAGAAAAGTGTCGGGTTTGGATGCATAAAGCTAAATACTGACTCAATAAAAACTCCTGCCATTGACGATGAGCAAAGCGTACTCGACCACGTCCTGTTGGAACAAATACGGTGCGTTGTAATATACCATTACAGGTGTCAGGCTGGATTATTAGATCAAATGCAAATAGAATTTCTTCTTTTTCATCAGCCAGTGCTGAAAAATAAAAATCTTCATCCAGTTGTTTTTGCTGCTCAAAATAGGCTTGCCATTTGTTTTTTTGATCCAAAGCTTCTTTATGCAAGGTTTCTATATTGATTTCACCTCGACTTTTATAGTGGAAAAGCCAAGCGATGAAGGTCAGCGCTCTTGTAACATGAACATTCTCAATTGCCTGGTTTGCTTGGTCGCGTTTTCCTACAATATTACTACGCCCTAAAATAGTGTTGATGGTCTGGCTCATCAGTGTGTATTGGGTCATAACCAAGTTATTTGATACGTGAGAATGAGTCGGTGTATCTGGTTCGTAGTTGGCAAGAATCAAGGGTGTCAAAATAAAATCCAGTAATTCAGAATCTTTAATTGAATCAATCCAGTTTATACAATGAGGATAGGTCTCTTTGGCCTGTTTTATGGATAGGCGTAAAACCTCATAAATATCTTTGGGCTGTCTTACTAGACGATCCAATCCATGAATAGAGCTGCGAATCCCAACAATAACAGTAAAATTGGGATTGTGGCTATATTTAGCCTGTACATCAGCTAATAGGGTAACCATGCTGGAAAAACCGATACTGGGATGGTTATGCAAAAAATCATCCAGACCATCTAATATAATAGTCACTGGTTTGTTGTTAAATCGTTCTTCCAACCAGGCAAGATCACAATGCGGTTCTTTAAAAATACTTTTACCCCAATTTAGCCACCATTGCCACATCATTTCCCAAGAATAAGTCTGACCATTCATAGTCCCAATATTGACTTGTTGTAATGGAATAAATAAAGGTAATGATGCACCACTCTCGGGTACGGTCAAATATTTCATACCTAATTGCCAGGCTAGCATTCGCGTGGCGATTGATTTTCCAACCCCCGCCGCACCGGTAACAACCATTTGTTTGGGTTGCTCGGTTTTTTTATTGATTGCAAAGATTAATTGCTCAACGACTTCTGCTTGTGAGCCGGACGAAACTGAAGTTAAAGAGCTTGTGAAATCTGCGGTACTCTGAACAGATACATCGGTAGAAGAGGCTATCAGACGGGTAATTCCTGTCGCCATATTAACTTCAGCAATACGGACTAATAAATAGCTAACAATATTGCTTGATACATCAATGGCAAACTGTTCTACTCGTTCCGCAACAATGGATACAATCGGCGAATTGATGCGTTTGGGTATTTTTATTGATTCATGTGTGCCTCTGAAATAGAGTTTACGCTGATCAGGGTCTGTAGAAAATGGAACCGATAAATCCGCTTTAGCACAAATATCAAAAACGCCTGGAATAGGCAGGTTCGCCTCTAATGCTTGTTTTTGCTGATCCAAAAAAGTTGCTTCCAGTTTCTTTAGCCAGCGATTTTTCCAACGTAAGGCGCGAATAATTTTATTCCGTCCCCAATCTTTATTTCCTTGCGACAGAAATCGGACAAAAATCAAAAAAGGGCTGATAAGCACATAGATAAGACTGTAGACAAAATCGCCAAAAAGAGAAACAAAAGCGGAGCCCCCTTCATGAGGAACGGCAATATTGATTACCCGGCGAGTACGAGAAAATAAATTTCTAGTCAAAGAATAAGGGATAATATCATCTGCATTTTCCCTTTTTAAGCTGCGAAATGATTTAATTAAAGCTTGTTTAACAACCAGTCCACCCGTGCTATGGGTGATTAAAAAAATATGATGGTAATCTTGAAATTCCGTTTCCAGCCAGGTGATTAAATCATCAGCAGCTTGAGGAACACTGCAACGTTGAAATATACCGGTAGGATAGGAGTAAGAAACAACATCTATATCAATTTCGGCATGGGAAAGAACCCATTTAGGCATGTTACCCCAGGTCTCAATACAATCGCCAAATATTCCATGAACATAGACAATCAAACAACGACTATTATTGGTTGAAGTATTGCTGGCACGGTGAATAACACCATAAGGCGTTTTGATAGACCAAAATTCATTATCTTTTTTCATCCGCTAATTTTTCCAGAATATCGCTAAAGCACTGTAATTAATTTTATTCTAACTCATAAAATATGCAACTGAATAGTTTAACTTAAATATAAATAATAAGTTTTATCTCAATTTTTGGTCAAGGATCATAGTTAAAGTGACTTTTATTAATTCTAAAATTTCAATTAGTTCATTTCAAAAACTATCAAAATATGGCTTAAACTTTCCCGGATTAAAAATTTTCCAAACAGAGGACGCTACATTTTTGTCCACCTTCCTCATCCCTGCATTGCATCAATAAGCGGTTATGTGTATTCTTCTTCTCATGCAAATAAATTTAATTACGGTTGGAAACCGAATGCCTACCTGGATTCAGCAGGGATATGATGAATATGCCAAACGCATGCCTAAAGCTTGTAAATTAGTTCTCAAAGAAGTGATGCCTGGAAAAAGAAGCAAAAATTGTGATTTAGCTAGACTAATTAATGCCGAAGGTAAACGAATGATAGATGCTATTCCAGCAAGAACACATGTTGTTAGCCTTGATATTCAAGGTAAACCCTGGACCACTGAGGATCTTTCATTCTGTTTGGAACGCTGGATGGAAAGTGGGCAGGATATTGCTTTGTTAATAGGTGGAGCTGATGGACTTTCTTCGTCAGTACGCGCATTAGTCAAACAATCATGGAGTTTATCGAAAATGACTTTTCCCCATCCAATAGTCAGAATTTTAGTGGCTGAGCAGTTATACAGAGCCTGGAGTATTTTAAACAATCATCCTTATCATAAATGAATGAGAAAATAATTCTCGCCTCCGCCTCACCAAGGCGCAAGGAATTACTGGATCAAATTGGTATCAGCTATTTTGTCCATCCTGTCGATATTGATGAAACGCCTGAGCATGCTGAATTACCTTTAGACTATGTTTGCAGAATGGCCTTTGAAAAAGCAACTACTTGCCTCGGTGAAACAAATAAACGGTTACCTGTATTAGCTGCCGATACCAGTGTTGTTATTGAAGATCAAATTTTGGGTAAACCCGAAAATAATGAACATGCATTTGCTATGTTAAGTCATCTTTCGGGTAAAACACACCGTGTCTTTACAGCGGTATTATTGGCCGAGCAAAAACTATATTCTGAAAACAACAATCTTCAAGCAGTCAGCATTACTCAAGTGAGGTTTAGAAAAATCAAATCAAGTGAAATTCAAGCTTATATTGAAACAGGTGAATCGCAGGATAAAGCGGGTGCTTATGCAATACAAGGTTTTGCCAGTATATTTGTAGAGTCAATAGAGGGTAGTTTCTCGGGTGTTGTCGGTTTGCCTTTATTTGAAACAGCCGCATTATTATCTAAACAGGGAATAAAAGTATTTGTATGAGTGAAGAAATTTTAATCAATGTCACCCCACCTGAAACACGCGTAGCGGTTATAGAAAATGGTGTATTACAAGAGTTGATCATAGAACGTGATAATCAAAAGGGATTGGTTGGTAATATTTATAAAGGCCAGGTTTGTCGTGTTTTACCCGGTATGCAAGCCGCTTTTGTGGATATAGGGCTTGAGCGTGCTGCTTTCCTTCATCTATCTGATTTTAGTAGCAAAGATCTTGAAAAAAATGGCTCTGAAAATATTGAGCATTATTTGCGTGAAAGTCAGAGCATAGTTGTTCAAGTAACCAAAGATCCCTTAGGCACTAAAGGTGCCAGATTAACAACTGAAATTTCTATTCCATCTAGATTTCAGGTCTATATGCCCTATGCTAGTAATTCGGGTGTTTCTCAACGAATTGAATGCGAAAATGAACGCTCACGATTAAGAACATGTATAGAAAAATTTCAGGAAAAAAATAAAGTGGGAGGCTTTATAGCCAGAACGGCGGCAGAGTGCGTTGAAGAAGCCGTGTTATTTTCCGATATGACTTTTTTGTCAAAATTATGGGATACCATTTCAGAAAAATCAGCAAAAGCTGCTGCCAAAACCTTGATTCATGAAGACTTGTCATTAAGCATTAGGACATTACGTGACTTGTATACCGAAGGAATAGAAAGAATTCGGGTAGATTCGCGTGAAACCCACCAAAAATTGATTGATTTTGCAAAAGTTTTTGTACCTGAGATTGTGCCTATTATTGAACACTATACCGGAGGATGTCCGGTATTTGATATCTACAATGTAGAAGATGAAATTACCCGAGCTTTAGACAGGAAAGTAAAATTAAAGTCAGGTGGGCATCTAGTATTTGATCAAACCGAAGCCATGACCACTGTAGATGTCAATACGGGAGCCTATGTAGGGGGGCGAAATTTAGAAGAAACTATTTTCAAAACCAATCTGGAAGCGGTTCATACCATTTCAAGGCAACTCAGACTACGTAATCTAGGTGGAATCATTATTATTGATTTCATTGATATGCAAAGTGAAGATCATAAAAAACTGGTTCTTAGTGCCTTACAGCGAAATTTAGATAAGGATCATGCCAAAAGTAAGATTACCGAAGTTTCTGCTTTGGGTCTAGTTGAAATGACCCGTAAGCGAACTCGGGAAAGTTTAGAGCATATCCTTTGTGAACCGTGCCACGCCTGTGGAGGACGGGGAGTGTTAAAAACAGCTGAATCCGTTTGTCTAGAAATTTTTAGAGAAATCATACGCGAAGTCAGGCAATACAATGTACAGGAAATACTAGTACTAGCCTCTAATGAAGTTGTTGAAATGCTCTTAGATGAAGAAGCTGCAATGTTGGCTGAATTAGAACTGTTTTTGAACATACGAATTAAATTCAGATCAGAGATTGAATATAATCAAGAGCAATATGATGTGGTTTTGTTGTAAGGGAGCTGGAAATAAATAATCATCCATTATTGGGCAGGATTTTTGTTTGTC
>CAYNRB010000199.1:3292-5923 GCA_964399475.1 uncultured Methylomarinum sp. | reverse complement strand
CCAATCAACACGGCTACTGGACAAAATAATACCGGTGCAACTGGCCTAATAGTTGATGCGGATACGCTTTTACCGCTCGAAAATGTAACCGTAGATGCCTATTATGGGTTGAGCTATTCAGGGCCTGCAAAAGTGACGGTACAAACAGATGATACCGGGCAATTTACTTTAATGGGAATTACCGAAAGTCCGGTTAATTTTATTTTTAGTTTGTCGGGTTACAGTAGTAGTGCTGCGAACTTGACAGTTGAACCTTTTACGATCGGTGATTTGGGCGAAATCCAGTTACAACAATTAGCAAATCAAGCACCAATACCTGATTTAGTGGTCAATAATGTTGATAATGCGACAACCTTTAATGATCCCGTTACTCTGGCCTTATCCGGCTTTATTTCCAGTGAAATAAGTAATACAGGTACAGCAACTGCCGATGCAGGCATACAAATAATTGCATTTTATGATAGCAACCAAAATCAAACCTATGACCCCATTAGTGACCAACTACTGGGGCAAGTACAAACAGCCAGCCAAATACAACCCAATGAAAAACAGCAATTAAGCATCCCCGTACAAGGCATCTTACCCTACAGAGACGCTTTAATTCATGTCTGGATAGACAGCACACAAAGCGTAATTGAAAGTGACGAGTCCAATAACCTGTTAAGCAGTGCAGCAATTTGCAATCAAAAAACTTTTACACCTCAGGCACCACCACCGAATATCACTGTTGCCCCTGGTTATTCACTTGAATTGTATGCAACGAAGGTAATCAATCAGCAAGGCCCCATACAATTAGCGATGGATAGTGCTGATAATCTCTATTTTGCCCCTGGTGATTCTGGTGGAGCCTATGTATTTCCTAAAGGTACTCCAGGTCCTGCAAGCCAACGTAAGCCCAAGCATTTTGGTGATACAAGAACCACTGATACAGACGGTGTAGTGGTAGACAGCCAAGATAACGTTATTGTATCCGGAAATCGTATACTCAAGTTTGCACCTGATGAATCATTGATCTGGAGTCGTACTTGTCCTGCTGGAAACATTCAGCTTTCAGGCATAGACCAAAATGATGCTATTTATGTTGGATCGCTTGGTTCTACCTTCTGTAAATTCAGTGCCAATGGTGATCGTCAAATTTTAGGCCCTTTTCCTACACCGCATTCACCCAATTTTGCACCTGACGGCACACTATATCTGATTGGTGTGCGTCCTCCTAATATCGCCATAGTGGATCCAGACACTGGCGCAACACTGGATTTCTTTCTGGTGAATTTTCGAGCTAATCAACTGGCATTTGATTGTGATGGTTTTATTTATACCTCACAAATAAATGATCCTTCTGGCATAAGACATATCTATAAAATAGACCCCATAACCAAACAATTTACTTCATTGGCAAGTGGAGCAGGCCTTACAAATCCTTCGGGATTCGTGTTTGACAGCGAAGGTAATCTGTTCATTGCTGACCAAACAACTAAAAAAATATACAAACTGACTTTTGCCGACTCTTCCTGTAGACCCGACAATATAGACCTAACCGCCTCAAAACTTGAACTAAACGGTATCTTAAGTAATAGCAACACCTTCAGCGCATTAATAGGAAATGCAGGTGAAGCAGCATCACCCACAACAATAGCCAGACTCTACGAAGGTGACCCTGCTACGGGCGGCATTCAAGTCGGCACACTCACTATCCCCTCCATTGCAGCAGACAGCAGCCTGCAAATTACCTTTAACACGATCAGTCTGGCAGGTGGGCAAGATCTATATGTCAGTATTGATGATGACCAGCAAATTACCGAGTGCCGAGAAGACAATAATATCGCACGACTAGCCGCACCCGATTTAAAACCAGACCTGATTGTATCTGCCTATGATACAGCCTCGCTAACAACAGATCTTTTCAACTTGACTGTGATGGGATCTCTGGATGCAACTATCACTAACCAGGGCAGCTTTGCCTCATTATCTGCAGCCACAGTACTGGCTTTTTATGACAAAGATAAAAATGGAATTTTTGACGCTACCAATGACATTTCATTGGGACAGGTCGATATCCTCAATTCACTACAAATAGGAGAAAGTCAGACGGTTGTCATCCCAATCAATGGCACCTCACCTTTTAGAGATGCCCCCATCACACTCTGGGTGGATCATTTACTGCAAATTACAGAATTAGATGAAAATAATAATACTCAGATCACCCGTAGCCAGTGCCTTGCCAGCTCAGGACAAGTCAGTTCAGACTTAACCGTCTCATTAGCCCAGATTATAGATAATGGCAGCCTGCAACCCTGGAGTTTCAGTGTTCGGATTGCCAATGCTGGCACGTTGAGCACACCGGATCAGATCAAGGTCTCATTTTATGAAGGACTTCCCAGTCAAGGCGGCGACTTGCTCGGATCGAAAAATATTGCAGCCATTCACCCCGGCAATTTTATAAATCTTCAACTGGATGGCATCACCCACTTTAATAACACCGCTGAACTCTATGTCATAGCCGATGAAAACAACCAGCTAGACGAATGTGATGAGACCAATAATACACTCTTAGGCGCAATTTCTGCGGCATCACTGGCTCAGATTGGTGTCTCCACTGACCAGCCATCTTATCCTGCGAAGTCGCCGGTA
>CAYNRB010000199.1:0-3192 GCA_964399475.1 uncultured Methylomarinum sp. | reverse complement strand
CTTCAGGAAGCACACTAGAAGCCTCGTTACGCACCACCACAGATCAGGCTCAATATCATACGACAGCAACAGTACAGCTACAAAACCTCGCCCAGAATCTGACATTAAACCGTATTATAGAACAAGCGGATCTGCATCTATCAGTGACCAACCCTGCTGGACTAAGAGTCTTCAGTCAAACAGTGAAACTAGGACAATTACTACCAGGTGCAACACCACAAATTATCCGCCCCTTTAGTTTTATTGGCGCCCCTGTCGGTGCTTACACCGTCAAAGGACTATTAACCGACACGAGTAACCAGCAAACTCTGGCAACTGATCAGGCACAATACACAGTTACCGAGAACCTGCTATTCTCAATCATCGGCAAAACTCGCGTTCAATTTCCCCAACTGGAAAGGGGACAGACCAATCATTGTATAGACACAGTAATCAATCAAGGCACACAAAACCTGAGCAACCTGCCTATACGTAAATTGCTGGCGAAGATAACAGATTTCACCCCCCTACTGAGTCATCAACTCACGATTGATCTAGATGCCAAAATCACACAAATCAGCCAACGCCAGATAGATACTCGGAATTTTGATGCCGGTATCTATGTCTGCATACTTCAGGCTCAGGTCAACAACCAATGGCAAACCCTGGCTAATGCAACCTTTACCGTCACAGTACCGCCGATAGACATAATCAGTGAACTTATCCCCGGGACTAAGGGGCGTTTATTGGTTTTATTGGATAGTCCTCAAGATGATAAGGAAGAATCACACTGTGACGATAATGACGATGACGATAATGACGAAAAGGAATATCATGATCGTGAATATCCGCATAAACAAGCAAAATCCAAAGTAAAACATAATGGAGAGAAGGAAGAAAAAGAAGAAAAAGAAGAAGATAAAGATGAAAGAGAAGAAAAATGTAACCAAAATGGCGAAAATAATAATGCATCACAGCCATCATCAAAAGCGCAGGAATTGGCCTATCTACAAACACTGCTGACCGATAATCACTGGAGTTATCGCATAGTGACCGATGCAAAAAACTTTAAACGTGAACTCAGAACAGGCAACTATACGCTATATGCCCTGTTTTCTGGACAGATCAAACTGAAAACGCAGATACAACAAGAACTACGCGAAGCCATCTTTCAAGGCGATGGCTTATTGTTAGCCGGTGATCATGACCACCGAAATAACAAGCTAAACACAGCACTAGGCATAGAAATAGAAGGCGTACTGAATTATTTCAGCGGTTTCGATCTATTTTCTCCCAACTTCCCACTGAATGGAATAGTTCAAGACACCTTTTCTGAAAAACCCTTAAAAGCAGCGCTTAATGGCGCACAAGCATTGGCTTATTACCTGAATACCTATGAAGATGTAGCCCTTTCACAACACCGTTTTGGTTTAGGTCGCAGTCTCTATGCAGGTTTCGACTTACTGGCCTTAGCCAGTCAGACCCATGCCGACCCATTATTTGAAGCCATCATCCTGACTGCTTTGCAACAGATCACGCCAACACAAGCAGACACCCAGGAAGGCTCCCCCGTTTCTATCCAGCTGAATTTAAAAAATCAGGGCATAGCAACACCCGGTCAGGCAATCATTACTATTCCTGCCAACATTACCCTATTGGATACAGGAACAGCGCAACTCAACACACAAAACAACCTGCTTTGGGCATTTGATCTGGCAGAATCCGAAAGCACATCGCTCAGCTTTTGGCTACAACGCCCCGCACTAGTCGAGCACTTTACCATCAACAGCCTTATCCAGACCGGTATAGCCCCTAATTTTCACGATCTAAACACGCAAACCCTGAACCTAACCGTCACCCCCGCACCGAGTTTGCAAGAAGTACTGGATATGCCAGAAATTCAGAACAAAGCCTACAAAAAGATTCGCAAGAAAATCAAAAAGGCCCAGCGTCAACTCAACAGAAACAAACTGAAAAAAGCGCTTAATAATGCCATTAAAGCCAGTAACATTTTTGAAAGAACAAACCACCCCAATGCAGATATCATCCGTTTGCAACTGGATAAAGCCATACGCGCCATTGCCCGGCATGTCGGCGAACAACGCTAAACCTGACTATAAAAAACAAGCAACCCAACATAAAAAAAAGAGAAAACACTATGCAAAGCTCACTCATCTACAGCCTGCACAATGCGCCTACTTTCATGCGCAGTTTATCTATGCTCGTCATGATCAGCTTCACCATGCTCATACTGACGCCAACCGTTGTCGCAGCAAGAACTGAACGGGATAAAAACGCCAAAACCGTTCCCGTTCAAACACCCAGTGCAGAAAGTCAGCTCTCTCAAACCTTGCAAACTGTCGAATCAACCGTGCAAACCATGCTGAATAATACCGGCCAGCAAAACAGCAAACCCAGCAGAAACCGACGTAGCCAGACAACCTTACCCAACACCCAGGCGCTAGAAAACCTCAAGCAACAGCTGATCATCCAGGATCAAGCCGTACAAGCCAACTTTGATCAAATAGAAACTGAATTACTGGAAAAACAACTGCCACAAATAATTCTGGATAGACACCAAAATACCGTAGACCGCTACCGCACAGAATTTAAACAACTAATGGATGAACTGGAAGCCGTCACCGGATCATCCAGCAACCAAGCACACCAAGACAACCTGCAAACCTTGATGGATCACCTCAAGTCACAGCAAAACAAACGTTCGCAACAGCCATTTGACCCCAATCAATTACCCAACAGCACATTACCCGCCAATCCTGATAATAAGCCCAAAGTCACCCAAAAAGCCTATATACAAGCAGGATTAGACTCAACACCCACAATCAAACTCGCTGCATTAGGCAATTTCAGCTTTGACAAACTTGCAGGCGCAAGCAATCCAGCCTATCTGGCAGAAACCGATGAAATAATCATTAGCCAAGCCATAAAAGACCAGGCAAGCACACTCAATCACGACCCCGTCAAAATCTACCACTGGGTCAGAAACAACATAGAATGGCAACCCACCTGGGGAGCCATCCAGAATGCAGACCTAACCTTATCCGCACAACGCGGCAATGCCATGGACATTGCCAGCTTAACCCTGGCATTATTAAGAGCCTCAAAAATCCCAGCTCGTTATGTACACGGTACAATAGATGTACCTGCAACAGCTTTTAAAAACTGGGTAGGTGGTTTTAGCGACATCACAGC
>CAYNRB010000198.1:0-5929 GCA_964399475.1 uncultured Methylomarinum sp. | reverse complement strand
AGTCATTGTTTGTTAATATCTTAACCCATCTTCGTGACTATTTTTGACACATTTCTTGTAAATCAATAACTTGAATTTTCAAATGGCATCCAGTTGGCACTACAAATTTTTGTATTTTTCTAGAAACGGTTGAATTTCGGCGATATTTTCTATAAATTCTAGCGACTCGTTAATAAT
The DNA here is from genome assembly GCA_964399475.1 of uncultured Methylomarinum sp. Classification (GTDB taxonomy): domain Bacteria; phylum Pseudomonadota; class Gammaproteobacteria; order Methylococcales; family Methylomonadaceae; genus QPIN01. The sequence continues at coordinate 5,752 of CAYNRB010000198.1, read as the reverse complement.
GATGATAATTTTTTCAAAAGTCAATAAATTTATGGCCAAAAAAGACGAAGATGGCACTACTTCCAATGCAAAAAAAACACCATTGATTTTAAAGGACTTTTTTTCGTTAAAACCCAACTATTACCACATATCAATGATTTAGAGTAGAAAAAGTCACGAAGATGGGTTAATAATTAAGTAAGCAGTATGAATATAAATTTTATTAGTGTAGAGCGGACTTTAGTCCGCTGTAACCCCGTAAAATAGCGGACTAAAGTCCGCTCTACCGTATGGTTTTAGCTACTGAAGTTTATTAGCACAAATTTAGACAAAACAATTAATTTACTAGTCAGAATTAAAAACATCAGAAAATCGAGCTGTCAATGATTTCCTGTCAATTTTACCATTAGGATTTTTTGGTAATTCAGCTAATGCAATAATTTTTGCTGGAACCATATAATTTGCTAATTGTATTTTACACAGCTTAATCAATTCCGATTGATCAAACTCACTAACCTTATCCGTACTAATCACGACTAATATAGTATGTCCCAAAGTGACATGTGGAATTCCAATTGCAGCCGCCTCTTTTACCTGCCCTGAACTATAAATAACTTCTTCAATTTCGGTTGGACTAATACGGTACCCTGATGTTTTTAGCATATCATCCTGGCGACCGACAAAGTACATATAACCCTCTTCGTCCTGAGTAACTTGATCACCAGACCAAACTGCAATTTCTGTTAAGGGAAGTTCTTTAAATTGATTGGGCGCAGGTTTAAAACGTTCTGCGGTTTTTTCAGGATCATTCCAATATCCTAGTGCCACCAGTGAGCCACGATGCACCAGCTCTCCTGGTTCATGTGGATCACAACAACTGCCATCTTTTCTTACTACCAGAATTTCTGCATTTGGAATCGCTTTGCCTATAGAATTAGGTCTAGTTTCTATTTGTTCAGGAGGCAGATAGGTGGAACGAAAAGCTTCGGTTAAGCCATACATCAGATAAAACTGACTATCAGACACTTTATTGCGCAGCGTATCCAAAATATTTTTTGGCATTTTTCCACCCGAATTAGTCATATATCGCAAATGCTGATTAATGGATTCTGGCCATTCTAACTGAGCAAGTTGAGCCCATAACGGAGGAACGGCTGCCAGCCCTGTAATCTTTTCTCTCTCCAGTATTCTGATAACATCTCGGGGCAATAAGTAGTCAAACAATACGCAACAGGCACCTTGCATTATCGCGCTGATTAATTGATTTAACCCGTAATCAAAACTAAAAGGTAATACGGCTAATAGCTTGTCTTGCTCGGTTATATTCAAATACTCAGCAACTGAATCTGCACCTGCCACTAAATTACCATGAGAAAGCACTACGCCTTTTGGTTTGCCAGTACTTCCTGATGTGTAGAGTATAGCGGACATACTGGTATCTATCATTACCGGCTGTATTTGATTGTTTGCATGACTCAGAAAATCTTGCCAACCCATAATCTTCTGATTAGGAAAGGATTTGGTATCAGCAGGTGTTTCAGGATCTACCAATACTATGGTATGCAGGTCAGGACAGTTTTCTAAAATGTTTCCCAGACTTTGCAAACGTGATTTTGAACTGATCAATATTTGTACATTACAATCATTTAAGATATGACTGACTTGTGCAGCTTTGAGTACTGGATTGATAGGTACAAACACGCCAGCAGCCTGGCTTACGGCAAAAAAACTGGTTACTGTTTCTATTTGTTTGGGTAGATATATGGCTACCCGCTGTTGAGGCTTTAGATTAATTCCTTGTAGAGCTTGCGCTTGCTGTTCAACCAAATCAGAAAGCTGCTGGTAACTCCAGACATTTTTCTTGTGGATAATGGCTGAGTTATCTGCAAAGGATTTTTTAGAAATAGAAATTAACTGGTGCAACATATTTTTCTTACTTTTTAATGATGAATAGAATGGTTTTTGGGTATTATTACAATCAGTTTCCAATACTGCTTACTTAACGATTAATAATCAATTGCTTAGGATATATAGTTTATCAAGCGAAGCACGATAACCTAATCCAACCCACATTGTTAAGGTGTTGATTATTAAGTTATTACTCCTTAATTTAGCAGTATTACAATCAATTTCTGATAATATTTCTTGCCCGATCATTATTATAAGTTTGATTTTTCGATTGATCAAAAAAAGCCATGAAAAGTACGAGAAAAAAAAGCAACGCAAGCCTGGGTGCATTAAAAGGACTCGCTACCATTCCTACCACCATAAACCCAGTTATTGAGGTAATTAAAATAGAGGCATAGTAATCTTTTTGAAATAATCGTTTAAATTGATGAACATAGGCATAAGTTAAAAGCCCTATAAAGGCAATAATACCTAACCAGCCTTGATCAAATAAAGTCTGAACCCAAATATTTTCGATATGCCAGGGTAAATGGTTATCAATTGAAAAAAACCAATGATCAAGCCCATCAGAAAAATCTCCATTTGTTAACAGATTATTATTGGAAATATCTAAAAGGCTAATGTTTTTTATGTCGATAACTGCATCTTTATTACCAATATAAATAGAAAATTTTATCGGACGTTTAGTTAAGCTGCCTAGCATTTTCCCTGTCTCTGCTCCAATTGATTTCATATCAACTACCCGTTCAACATGAACCCACTGATTTTGTTTTGATTTTTTTTGAAATCTTTGCGTTTCACAATTAAAAGCGTAGAGTAATGCTTTTTCACAAATAGGAATTGTTAAGGAAGGATCAGGTAAATTACTACGAAAGTCAATTGATAAAAGGTATTTTGAATACGCTGAGGTTTCCACGATTTGTTCAAAATACATTGAATTTCCCCCCTTAATCCGTAAAAAACTGGATTTATTTTCATTCAAAAACGCATAGGTTGCAGGAACAATATCTGCTACATTACCCAAAAAATAAGCTCTAGGATAAGTACCTATTCCCATACCCGTCAACTTTGTAGACAAATCACTCGGCATCATCTGCAGTGCACCCGTCCAGTTTTTCATTCGAATATCAAAATCTTTACTGACTTTAGAAAATCGCTGTTGAATAATACTCCCTTTTAACAACGGAATGGCTACCATTGGAATCATCAATACCATCAAAGAAATTACACTGATTTTTTTCCAGTTAAATAAAATCTGTTGCTGATAAATCAGTACTAAACATAAGCCAAAGACAAAAAACTGTATAAATAAAGCAATATACGGCCCTCTTGAAAAGGTAACAATCAGAACATAGAGACTCATTAAAAACAAACCGATTCCCATTAAGTTTCGAATATAAGATTTTTTTATAGAAACAAATATCATGGCAACAAATGGTATTGCTGTGACCAAAAAGCTATCTATATGCCCACCTCCTGTATGCATACTTGAAAACATTGAAGTGATACGATAATTATTTGTGAAATTAAATAAACCACTGAATATAATGCGTTCCCAAATCGAATCCAAAGATACAGCAATTAGACCGAGCAATACCCCATAAGCAAACAGGGTTTTAGTCTGAGTAGCTGAATAATGATAGAAAAAGGATAATGAGGGTAATAACAGAAAAGCCCAAAACACACCTTTACCAACACGAAGACTGTTGTAATAACTGTAATAATTTGAAAATGCATTCTCATCAATCGTTTGAAAAGGCAAAAGGCCGTTAAATAAACTGATTACATAGGTTAAAGCAAAAATAAGTAACAGCAGTGACGCAAGAATTTTAAAACATTTAAAGGGATTTAAAATTCGTCCATACCCTATATTGATAGCCAGTGTAAATAGCACAACAATATCAAATTCTGAAAAAAAGAACCGACCAGTCCAAGGAGCAAAATCAAATATGGGTAGAAATGCAGGTATGGCAATCAACCATGATTGTGGGTATTTAGCTAATATTATTCCATATATTAGAAGTAATAGAGCTAAACCTATTGAACTACCTGGATAATCAATAGTTTTCCAAAATACAATGGAAATAAGAATTAAACCGATAGTTTTTGCAAACAGGTTACTGGATGTTTCAGGAAACTGTTCATAATAGGAATCAGGCTGCGTAGGATTATTTGCAATACCAGCTCTGCCAACATTCAAGCTAGCCGTTCCTTGAATTTGCTTATTTAGGTGATTTCCTTGATTTAATTGAATGGAAACATTAGCCTCTTTAACTCGCATTACTTGGGTTACTTGAGTTTCTTCTCTATACTGAAACTGGCTTCGATTATTTTGAAAATTGGCGTTAAAGTCAGTTCTTTTAGAAACTGAAGAGCGAAAATCATTGCTTTGAGTATTGATGACCGCTGTAGATTCTTTAAACCAGCCAGTCATTATTTCGGCCAGTAAACAGCAACAATATGCCGCTACAAAGCTAATGAGTAAATTGGTCGGATCAGGATGTTTTAAGGAATAAAACAATTTACCTGTTTCCATAATCAGGCATAAACTAAACGCATAAAGACCCGCCCTGAATCTATCAGCAAAAATATTTAAAATATGATTCGGGTTATCTATGTTCCATAACCACAAAGCTAAGCCTACTGGTAAATAAAAAATACAATTATAGAGTAGACTAACCAGCGCCACTGCCTCACTGGTGAAATAATGATAATAAAAAGGTAGCCATTTTATCTGCTCAAACCTATCCACAACATTTGAATCTAATTCAGGAACAAACAGTGACCAGCCATTTAATTTGGCTAGCAATACAACATAAGGGAAAAAAATAATGATCAGGTATTTTTTAAGATTTATATTATTGAAACAGTCTTTTAAAAGACTCCGTTTTTTATATAGAAAAAGTCCTGTCAACATCCCCAGAACACGTGAAAATATTGAAAAACCTTGGGCAATCCCGGAAATAATAAAGACTTGTATTCCTTCTATCACTACACCTAAAACCAAACCAATTAGTACAATTAACGTCTGTCTTTGTGAATGAGATCTTAAAAGTACAATCAATAAAAATGCTAAAGGCAGAACCAGAATAATTTCTGTGGCAAATTTCAACGTACAGAAAATCAATCCTCCACAGTTGGAAGAAATAAAAAAAGCATCCTTTCCATTGACAAATTTTTCTTCTAACTCTGAAAATGAGGTAACAAAATCGTAAGGAAAAAAACTGAGAGCCAGATAAACCAGCGCATACAAAATTCCAATGGCAATAAATGCTGATCGACCCCCTCCTAAAATATTTACAATCAAACTTTGCAGTTTTTTACCGAAACCAACCCATAATACAATCCCTATGATACTGCCCAAAGTTTCCGCAATTAAATCATTTTGCGAGACAGTTCTAGGGGGGAAATAGAGTTGAATAAATTCAAGAGAAATAGCCAATGTCATACTAGAAATCAAGATTCCTATACTCATCGAAGCAATCTTAAAATAGGATTGCGTCACGTACAGAAAATATCCTGACAGAGAAAAACCAAGAGGGATATACAAAACAATATTAGCGACCCAATCTGCCCTAGATCCTGCTCCAAGGTTTAAATATTGAATATTTTTAAAATTATACAAGGCTTCTTCAAATGGAAGTGCTCTGTATTCTAAAGGAACCAGACTGCCATAGATGATGAATAAACTATAGGCAAATGAAAAAACAAGATAGGATGATTTTTTAAAGACAGTATTGTTTTGGTGCATATTTTCTCCGGCAATTTATTCTGCTTGATCACTATCTGAGGTTCTATCAATTAATTGTTCTATTTATACGCCTCGGTAATTGCTCCTGCATTACTCTACCTACACACATCCATG
>CAYNRB010000197.1:0-5945 GCA_964399475.1 uncultured Methylomarinum sp. | reverse complement strand
TTCCATGTTGGAATACGGAGATCATTTCAGACTCATTTCGTATTGGAGAAGGCTCACTCTGGTCAGTTGAAGTCAGTTATTGTATTATTGACTGGGTGTTTGATGAAGATCGCTATTCGCACGGGGTTTGGCTCTGAAAACATGACACGCCTTAGAAATCTCCCAAATTAAGCAATATTTCTATTTAACTGAAGCTCTGAATGCATGGTTTTATTTTTTTTGGTCAAACCCAAAATCCCTAATCCTAGAAAAAATATTGCAAGTGATGCTGGTTCTGGCACTGGCACATTGTTCACAGTAGCTACGTTATCAACAGTGATGTTTCTCCATGAAGCTCCACCCACATAATTCAGTGCTTTATCAGCTATGGAAAAAGTTACAGAAGTGACATTATAAAAGCCCACAGATTGTAGCCCTAATGAAGAACTAGAAAACAGTGAACCATCTGACCCCAGCAAATCCAGAGTGCCTAAATTGTAAAAATTTGATAGATCAATCTTTAAAAAATCAAATGCGTTTCCTCCAAAACTCAGGGTAAAGTCATTATCATAAACTGAATTAGCAATGCCGTTATTAAACCCTATTGACCCACCCTAATTATTATCAAAATGGTTCCCATTAGAATTTGCTGAGAAGCTAAAACCATCTTCTGTATAGCTTGATGATCCAGAAAACATACCTGTATTGAAATCCAAAGATACAGGTGCAGCATTAACAGTCGCAGTAAATAAACAAGCAAAAAGGCAGATGATTTTTTTCATTTTATTCTCCTAAAATATTCAAAAGGTATTTCATATCTATCTGAGCATTTACTATGCTTATGATAGGGTTATCAGAAAGTAATATAGCTAATACACTGGCTAATCACTTTGCATAACCGTTTTAAATATGAAACTTAACCATTACCTATCAAAATTGATGCCAACTTTTCAAGGCCTTTAATATCTAGATAATTGAACTATACTTGCTGAAATTAACGCCAATATTGTCATTTTTCATGACAATATTGGCAGGTGGATGACAGAACTGTCTTCAATAATTGATTTAAGTTATTTTAGGCAATAACCAGTTGAAACTAATTATTTCATTCTTTCATAAATCATCAGCTATAAATTCACAATACTAAGCGTACGAAATCCATGCTTGAAAATTCAATTTCACTTAACTCGTTACTCGAATCGCACGAACTACCTTTCATTATTATTAATGCTACATTGAATATTGTTGGTGTTAATAAGGCCTGGGAACAACGATTTTCAATGCCTAAATCTGAATATATAGGTCAGCCGTGTTGTGAAGATAATCCTGATTGCAGGCATTTTGAGTTGTTTCAAAAACTTGAACCGTATCAATCAATAGAAATTCAGTTTCAAAATAGCCAATTAAAAGTCCGTGGATTACCTTTGTTAGATCACAATGGAACCGTCTATCTAGGCGAAACGGTGACTCAGATCATTGTTGATAAAAACAATGCAAATACTAATGCAATGGCAGGTTCTAGCCCTGAATTTGTTAATTATAAAAAACAACTAACACAGGCTGCACAAACCAGCATCCCAGTTTTTCTAATTGGTGAGACAGGAACAGGAAAAGAATTGGCAGCCGAATTCATACACTCACGTTCAAACAAAGTAGAACAAAAATATGTGATTGTAGACTGCACAATTTTAAGTGATGATTTATTCGAAAGTGAGTTATTTGGTCATGAAAAAGGCGCATTTACTGGCGCTACTACAGAAAAAAAAGGCTTGTTCGAAATAGCTAATGATGGGACTCTGTTTCTTGATGAAATAGGTGAACTGCCTTTGGCTCTACAACCTAAATTGTTAAGGGCATTAGAAACGGGTCAATATAGGCGTGTAGGCGGAACTAAACTACTTAAATCAAATGTTCGACTAATTTGTGCTACACACCGGAATTTAAATGAAATGGTTGAATCAGGTGAATTCAGAGAAGATCTGTTTTATCGCTTATCGGTTTTCCCCGTTCAAATCCCCCCTTTACGGAATCGATTGCAAGATATTCCAGAGATAGCGCAAGAAATATTAAAACAATTTGGTTTACGAGAAGGGCAAAGCTATAGCATAGAAAAAAATGCGCTAATTAAGCTGTTAAAACATCAATGGCCCGGTAATATAAGAGAATTAAAAAACTGTTTATTGTTGGCTACTAGTTTCTGTAATAACAATCATATAAGCGAAGAACACATTACTTTTTTGCAGCAAGAAAAGCAAAAAACACTAACAAATTCAATCCAAAACATTTCATCTGAAGCCGTTCCAAATCCATTAATACAGATGGAAAGTGACGTGATTAATTCACTACTTCAAAAATATCAGGGAAACCGGAAACTAGTAGCGGCTGAAATGGACATTAGTGAACGAACACTGTATCGAAAATTGAAACGTTTTGGGCTAAAATAAACTATTATGAAAGCATTGCTAATTGACTGGACTTTAAACTGCATTGATTCCGGTAATGATTATATAGAGCCACCTCTTGATATGCGGAATGAAATATCCCATATTAAATCTTTACCCCCTTTACCTGGTATTGCTGAAAAAATAATGAAGCTGTCATCTGACCCAATGGCAGATGCGAGTAAACTAGCCGATATTATTGAGCTGGATCCTTTTCTGACGGCTCAAGTCATTCGTTGGGCAAGTTCTGCCTTTTACGGATATGCTGGAAAAGTTTCGACTGTAAAAATAGCAATCACTCGAGTTTTGGGTTATCAGTTTGTTTTAAATCTGGCATTGGGACTCTCTGCATTATCGCCGTTAAAAGCGCCATCAAATGGCGTTATCGGTACGCACACATTTTGGATCCATGCATTAGCCAGTACTCATTTAATGAAAGATCTTAATGAGAAGTTATCCACTGAACTAAAAACCGAAGCGCAAACTGTTTTTTCTGTTGCCTTGCTACATAACATTGGTTTTCCGTTGCTGGGTCATCAATTCATTGAAAAATTCAATTTGTTATCTGAGCTGATAGAAACCAACCCAAACCTAAATCCCGTCAAACTTGAGACATTTTCTTTAGGTATTAATCATTGTGAATTGGGTACATGGTTATTAAAAACATGGTCTATGCCGAGCCCAATAATTGATGTGGTTTATCATCATCACAACCCCAGTTATAGAGGAGATAACTACCAGCTTAATTTGCTTACTTATCTAAACGATATGCTATTAGCTACAATAAATATAGGTGATGGTGATCAATATGGCGATTATGAACAGGTGTTAGAATCATTACATTTAAAAGAGCAAGACTGTAATGAATCAATAGAAAAGCTTGAAAATGAAATCGAAAATATTAAGAATTTAGTGGAAATGATGAATGCTCCCATTTAAATTAAGGAAGTCTAGAAAAAAAGTGAAGTGGCTAAATTAACCTAGAAAGATTTGTAGGGCGAGGGATCAATAGCTTGTGCTAGATTCCGAGATCGAACTGATATTATTCTAGGGAAATGGACATGAGCATAGGTTGGTATCCACTATATTACAAGGGTGAGCTTGATCGGCTTGAGTAAGGTGGGCAGTGTTTTTGCCCACGTACATTGACGTAAGCTAAGGTGGGCAAAAAAACTGTCCAGCCTACATTCTCTTCCTTATAGTATATAGTGGATCCATAGGTTGTAGCTAATACTCAGATTTTATATTAGTGAGGAAAATCATTTATTGATTACTTTTGGCAACCTTTTCCAGTGTATTTTCTATAGCACCTGGCGCTGACATGATGTCCATAAAACTGCCTTTACCCATCATTGATAAATCAGGAAAACTCAACGCAATCCTGAATTTTGCACCCAGTGCATAAATAGTATTTCCAGAAACCAGTATTTCATAAGGAAGATGTGCTGTATGTCGCTTTTCATTGAGATCTATTTTTTGCATAATAATTTGATCACTCCCTTCGCCTTTAGACATGGCAACACCGAATAATACCTGTTTTTTTCCTGGAATATCGATTCGATAGACTTGTTTAGTCCCCGATATGCCCTTAGCAAGACCATTTTCTACAGCAGCTACTGCACTTATATGATCATCATAATCTTCTAATTCATCAGGATCATCAAAATACGGCATGAAGGGCTTATAGTGATATTCTCTTAAGTCTTCGGCAGATTTTCCTTCGGCTAAACCAAAGCTTTCAGCGCCTCCTAAGGCTTTATTTAAAGCACTGGAAATCGCAAGCATATTCCCCTTCATTCTATAAATATTAAACATGTATTCGGGGTTAAACCAGGCTACTTGAACAGAATCTGTTACTTCAGTCAGTGAAACTCTAATGGCCGCGCCATAACCACCAAATTCACTTTTCCCTGCGGTTTTTTTTAAATTTTCATTGGTTACTACCAATATTTTTGCTCCTGCATAAGGTGAATATTCACCGACTAATACAAAACCAGCATTCTGCAAAGCAGATTTAACCACCGGTTCAGCATTTTCAACATTACCTTTAATGCTTGTTCCCATTATAAAAGGTTTTAAGCCTTCTGCTGAGGCTGTTGAAGCCATATGTAGAAAAAGACCTAATAGAACAAAAATTAATCTTAAATTGATCATTTAACATTCCTTTTTAATTTAGTAAAAGATGGAAAGATGATTTAACTTAAAAATATCAATTAGGATAAGAATTAATGCAAAATCAATAGATTGTGTAAAAAATGGTGGGCTAACTGATTTTTCTAAGTTTAATACCAACTAAAAAATTGGCGCAGGACAGTAATTCCACCCAGTATTAATAAAGAATAAACATAACAACTGTGTCGTTTGAGTTTGAAATATTTTGTATCAATTAAAATTGATAGACCTAACGCTTACATAAGTATAGCAATAGACTAAATTTTGACCAGAATAGTTAAATTGGGAGGCCATTTTAATATTTGTCCCAGCTTCTATCGGAAACATACAAATTATTTTAATACCTATAATTTTTCACCTGCGTACAAGCTCACGAATAGCTATTTCAGCTGATTGAAAGGCTTTATTAAATCGATTTTTTTCAGGTATAGTTTTAGTAGAAATAGTACTCGCATGTTGACGTGGAAATAAAGCCGACAAAGATAGCGATAAAAAGAAACACCAAATTTCAACTATAAAACTATCGCTAACACTAAACCCCCAAATTGAAAGAGCTAAACTACTAATACACAATACTAAATCAAGCAAAGCCAGTAGAAAACTGGAGTAAAACAACAGAGAACGGGTCAGCCATATTTGGGCTATTGCAAGATACAGCGTATTACTGAAATCAATTTTCAAAAGTAGATTAAAAAACAATATTGTTGAAACGATACAAGCCAGTGTCACTTTTCCGGTTCTAACTTCACTTTTTTATAATAATAAATAGATGTATAGCACTGTGATTATTGGCAGGGTACTGGATAAATTTATTGAGGCTGAATAAAAAGCATTAGACAGGCTGATCATCATCACAGCACTGACCGTAATTATGATGGCAAGGCCAATGTTGTAAAGCAGGGTAGGGCGTTTCATTCTATTACTCCTGTCTCTGTTATTTTTGATGATTTCCCCTTTCTTTGTTGTTTATCCTTTAAAAAAGCCAGTTCAATATCATCATCTGAAATACCTTTTGAACGATCAAATTTGCTATATTAATCTAACGGGTTAGTTTGGTAATAATCGGGTTGTTCAGAAAATAAATTTAATTTATCAATAATGGATTTTAGTTTATCAGTCTGTTCTTTAGTTTCTGTTTTTAGTTTAGTTTTGTCGTTCTTTAGTATCTGAGCCGTATTTTTTGTTATTTCAGTTTGTTGTACTATTTCCAGTTTTTTTCTGAGCAAACTCTTAACCAAAATCTCATTGTTTTCTGTAAAGGCGAAATCAATTTGTTGCTCAGCCTGTGTTAGTTTGCTGCTCAGGCTTTGCAGTATTGATAAAAATTGTTCGATCTTCTTCTTGATTGTTTAA
>CAYNRB010000196.1:0-5963 GCA_964399475.1 uncultured Methylomarinum sp. | reverse complement strand
TATAAAGGTGTACTCAAAGTGGCTACTTCGAAAGGCGATACTTTTGGTGGCAATCCAACCACGCGCGTCAGCGTACTTCGTGAAGCTGCTGATAGTTTGAAACTCGAAGAAATTGGCTTTCTCGACAATCTGGGAAAACCAGGCGAACGACTTTTTGCAGCACGATTTATTGAAAACCGAGGTTACTTGGTCACTTTCCGTAGGACAGATCCTTTATATGTACTAGATTTTAGTCAACCCGATAACCCATTATCTATCGGTGAATTGGAAATTGAAGGATATTCTGATTATCTCCATCCAATAGGTGAAAATTATTTGTTAGGCATAGGAAAAGATGCGATAGCAGATAGTAATGTAGATCGAGGCGCATGGCATCAAGGCGTAAAATTGTCATTATTTGATGTCTCGAATGGTCAAAACCTACGCGAAGTAGAAAGTATTATTCTAGGAAAACGGGGGACAGAATCGGCTGTTTTGTATGATCACCATGCATTGGCTTGGCTAGCATCTGGGGATTTAGCTACACTGGCAATACCTGTTCAGTTAAATGAGAAAATAGTCACCAGATTTACTCAAGATTTAAGTCACCCCAGTACTTTTTATGATTGGACTCAAACAGGATTGTATACCTTTACTATTAATACAGGGACTAATCCAGGTATCAGTCTGCAAGGCCGATTAATAACTGATAAAGCCTCAGATCAATGTGAAGAAAGCTTAGAATTCTGTTTTACAGCCGGTCAATACACTCAAAATGATAGGGCGGTAATCCAAGATAATAGTGTCCATTACATTCACAATAATTCTGTATTTTCTGCTGAGATTTCGAATTTACAATAAATTTTGAGTTAATTGTTTTTGTCTCAGGTTAGGCAAAGAAGTTCTAGTGCTTCGAGCGTATTAGGTTAAGTTGATATAGAGCGGGCAAAAGTCCGCTCTATATCAACAAACCAGAGTTACCTAAGATTAAGCAACACTTCTATTTAACTGAAGATCTGAATGCATGGCTTTATTTTTTCTAGACAAACCCAAAATCCCTAATCCTAGAAAAAACAATGCCAGTGATGCAGGTTCTGGCACATTATTCACAGTGGCTACGTTATCAACCGTGATATTTCTCCACGAAGCCCCACCAGCATAATTCAGCGCTTTATCTGCTATGGAAAAAGTAACAAAAGTTATGTTATAAAAATCTACAGATTGCAGTCCTAATGAAGAACTAGAAAATAGTGAACCATCTGACCCGATCAAATCCAGAGTACCTGAATTGTAAAAATTTGATAGATCAATATCTAAAAAATCAAATGCGTTACCTCCAAAACTCAGGGTAAAGTCATTATCATAAACCGAATTTGCAAGGCCATTATGAAACCCTATGGAACCAGCCCAGCCATTATCAAAATGGTTGCCATTAGAATTTGCTGAGAAGGTAAAGCCATCTTCTGTATAGCTTGATGATCCAGAAAACATACCCGTATTGAAATCTAATGATACAGGTGAAGCATTAACAGTTGCAGTCAATAAACAAGCAAAAAGGCAGATGATTTTTTTCATTTTATTCTCCAATAATATTAAAAGGTGTTTCATAGCTATCTGAGCATTTACTATGCTGATGATATTGTTATTAGAAAGTAATCTAGCTAATCACTTTACATAACCGCTTTAAATATGAAACTTAACCTTTACCTATCAAGATTGATGCCAACTTTTGATAGCCTTTAATATCTAGAAAATTTAACTTTACTTGGTGAAAATAACGCCAATACTGTCATTTTTTATGACAGTATTGGCAGCTGGGTGACAGATTTGTCTTCAGCATTCGATTTCAATAGCAGACTTTAAGTCCAATTATTCGTAAACAAGTATTTGCAAGAAAAGTGGCTAAAATTTTACAATAAAGTAAGATTGTGTTCCTATTAAATACAAATATAGAAACCTGAATGATTTCCATCAAACAACTCATCTACGCACTGACAGTTGAAGAAACACTACATTTCAAAAAAGCCTCCGAGAAATGTAATATCAGTCAATCAGCACTGAGTACCGCTTTAAATGAATTGGAAAAGCAACTCGGATTGAAAATTTTTGAGCGAGATAATAAAAGAGTTTTGGTTACCCCCGTTGGCAAACAGGTGTTACAGAAAGCCCGTTCCATTTCATTACAAGTGCTCGATCTTCAACACTTTTCTGAAATACAGAAAGCACCGCTTAGTTATCCCTTAACTATTGGACTGATACCTACCATTGCGCCTTATTTGTTACCTAAGTTATTGCCAGCCTTGAATCAGCATTATCCACAAGCACAATTGAATATTGTAGAGAGTCAATCACATATTCTGGTAGATAGAGTGAAACGTGGTGATCTGGATACAGCAATATTGGCGTTACCCTTTCCTTGTGATGGATTGCTGACCTTGAAATTTTGGGAAGAAGATTTTTACTGGATAACTTTAAAAGGAAATAAACACTCAGAGCAACAGGAAATTACCAGTGATGCACTTAAAAACTGTAACTTGTTACTTCTCGAAGATGGTCATTGTCTGAAAGATCAAATACTGAATGTATGCAACAGGATGGAACAAACTGAAGATCAAATTTTTAGCGCGGCTAGTCTTAACACATTGATTCAAATGGTATTAGGAAACCTAGTAACTACTTTGATTCCTGAAATAGCAATAGAACAACTGACTTCACAACATAAATCTCTCTCCGTTGTTCATCTCAATGAACCAGGGCCACACAGACAACTTGCCTTTATTTTACGCCCCAACTTTACTCGTTTATCAAGTATTGAAGCGCTGATTAATATTTGCAAAGAGGAACTCAGTCATTGTTCAGAATAATCGAACATCAACTTCTATTTATTCAATTATATTTATCATAAGGATCAAACTATACTCTATTTCGTTTGATTGATTAATCTCGTAAAAAAATTCGGAGGAAACCCCCATGTTTAAAAAAACCAAAGTAACTGTTGCGATAGTTATTGCCTTATCTTCAAGTACGGCATTCGCTGAAAACCAATTGAAGTCAGCAAAATTCTGGTGGCCTGAACAATTAAACCTGAGTCCGCTTCGTCAGCATACCGTAGAGTCGAATCCGATGGGGGAAAATTTCAATTATTCGGAAGAGTTTAACAAACTTGATCTTACTGCAATTAAGAAAGACATCAAGAAAGTATTAACAAGCTCTCAAGACTGGTGGCCTGCCGATTACGGTAATTATGGGCCTTTTTTCATTCGGATGGCCTGGCATAGCGCTGGGGTATATCGAATTTTTGATGGACGTGGAGGCGCATCAGGTGGTCAGCAGCGGTTCGATCCACTCAATAGCTGGCCCGATAATGTTAATTTGGATAAAGCGCGGCGTTTACTTTGGCCTGTGAAGCAAAAATATGGACGTAAAATTTCATGGGCTGACCTGATGGTTCTGAGCGGAAACGTTGCACTGGAATCTATGGGATTCAAAACTTTAGGTTTTGCTGGTGGACGTGCTGATGACTGGGAGCCAGAAATGGTGAACTGGGGCGAAGAAAAACAGTTTCTATCGGATGCGAAACGATATCACGGTGACAGAAAACTGAAAAAGCCGCTTGCAGCTGTTCAGATGGGCTTGATTTATGTTAATCCAGAAGGTCCAGGAGGTGACCCTGATCCACTTTTGGCCGCTCAAGATATTCGTGAAACCTTTGGTCGGATGGGGATGAATGATGAAGAAACAGTTGCATTGATAGCAGGGGGGCATACGCTAGGTAAAGCGCATGGGGCGCACAAACCAAAAGAATGTGTTGGACAAGAGCCAGCAGCTGCTGCTATAGAAGAACAAGGTTTTGGCTGGAAAAACAAGTGTGGTACCGGTAAAGGTGCAGATACCGTTAGTAGTGGACTAGAAGGTGCCTGGACGATTACACCCACTGCCTGGAGTATAAATTTTCTGCAAAACCTGTTCAACATGGAATGGGTTAAAACCAAAAGTCCTGCTGGCGCCACACAATGGATTCCTAAAAATGCGCACGAAGTAAAATTCGTCCCCGATGCTCACGATCCATTGAAGCGACATGCACCGATTATGCTCACAACCGACTTGGCATTAAAATTTGACCCCAGCTATAAAAAAATTAGCCAGCGTTTCTTAAATGATCCAGAAGCATTTGATCTGGCTTTTGCCAAAGCCTGGTATAAATTGACCCATCGCGATATGGGGCCAAAATCCCGTTATTTAGGTTCTGATGTACCTAAAGAGACTTTTATTTGGCAAGACCCTATTCCAGTGATTGACTACGAGATGATTACTGATAAAGACATCAAAATGTTGCAAGCCAAAATTTTGGATTCAGGATTAACTGTATCCCAATTAGTAAGAACTGCTTGGGCATCTGCATCCAGTTACCGTGGTACTGACATGCGTGGTGGTGCTGATGGAGCGCGCGTTCGTCTGGCACCACAAAAAGACTGGCCGGTGAATAACCCAGCAGAGTTGGCAAAAGTTTTGAAAACGCTGGGGGCTATTCAAGATCGATTTAATAATCAGTCCGCTAAAAAACAAGTCTCTTTAGCCGATCTTATTGTTTTAGGGGGTGCGGTTGCCATAGAAAAAGCAGCGAAAGATGCTGGTTTTGAGATTACAGTTCCATTCACACCAGGCCGTGCCGACGCAACCCAAGCACAAACAGATGTAAATTCCTTTGCTGTACTTGAACCGACCGCAGATGGTTTCCGTAACTATTACAGTACTAAAAGTACCCTGTCACCGATTGAAATGTTTATTGAGAAAGCCAATTACTTAACGTTGACGGTTCCGAAAATGACTGTTTTATTCGGTGGTATGCGAGCATTAAATGCGAATACTGACGGATCGTCAAATGGGGTATTTACAGACCGCCCAGGTACCTTGAGTAACGACTTTTTCATCAACTTGCTTGATATGTCAACTCGATGGGTAAAATCAACAAAAGATCAAGGGCTTTATGAGGGGCTAGATCGTAAAACAAATAACATTAAATGGAAAGCAACACCTGTTGATTTGATCTTTGGCTCTAATGCAGAGCTACGTGCCGTAGCTGAAGTCTATGCGTCTGATGATGCGAAAGAAAAATTCGTAAAAGATTTTGTTGAGGCTTGGGTAAAAGTGATGACCCTGGATCGTTTTGACATTGTGACACAATAAAAACTAGTAAACCAAGGTTAGATTGTGGTTCGTTTCGCTCACACAATTTAACCTGGTTCGTTAGGTGTAGTTATATACCATAATCATTAGTTAGCTATTTTTTTATAAACTGATAAATATCACCAAATTTAGCTTTCAGTGTCATAATTTTTTCTTCTTTGTTGACCACAGAGAAAGTATCAAATTTTCCTGATCTTCCTAAAATAGAGACTTTTAATTGACCATTTTCAATTTCATAATTTACTGGAAGTTGATCGTAATAACCGCCTTCGCGAGGAATATGTTTGATAGTCACAGTGCTACTATCAAATATCCAAGTATCTTTTCTTTTTATGGTTTCTTTTGATTTCTCAGATCTTTTAGTGTATTTCAAAACCCACGAACCTTGAATGTTTTGATTCGTTAGTAAAGTGCTTTCAGCATATAGATTACCGCTGAAGAGTAGGGTACTGGATAAAATTGCAGCTACAGTTATGTTTTTCATATTCTTTATTGAGTTAATATTTAAACAATCATTATACAATAGCTCTCTTAAGCTATCGTCTAAAAAGTTAAAAAAACAGTCAGTGCAGTGTTGGGTTATCACACTAAATTTAGCTAGTGGCACTAACTCTTGAGGTGGGTTTTTTTAATGTTCTTGATTGTAATAAGGTAACTCGCAATAAAATCCTGCCCAATACGAGTAGTTTATTTAATGTATCGGAAAAACAAAGTTTTCTTAATAAATTGCATTAACTAATTTTCCTAAGATCATCAAGTCAATTTAATCACTTGCCCGAATGGCATCATGTTCTCAC
>CAYNRB010000195.1:0-5977 GCA_964399475.1 uncultured Methylomarinum sp. | reverse complement strand
CCCTAATATTGAATTAACGGGTAGCCTGGATGTAGCGCAGCGAAATCCGAGAAGGGCTGATGCGACACTGATCTCGGATTCCGCTACGCTCCATCCAGGCTACATTGATGGAGTGTCTGAGTGGCTGTCGGTCTTCCATGTTCCTCTGGGATTTATAGCGGATAGATTAAATCGTCTATTGGTTTAATCGTTGTTTGTTTGGGTTTAAAGTTGAAATTTATAGTATTTGAATAGTTGCGAATAAGTAAATACGGGAACGACTTTCAGTCGTTTTAAAACAACCTATGGACTTTCAGTCCATAGTGGTTGAGAGTTTTTTAGAAAGGGACATCATCAAAATCATCCAGACTTGTTGGGCTACTAGGCTGAGATGATGGTTGTGGTGTTGCTGGTGGCTGCTGCTGTTGTGGCTGCTGGTAATTTTGTTGCGGTTGCTGGACTTGATCATTGCGTCTACCCACTAAATCAACCACATTAGCATTAAGTTCTAAGCTGCTTTTAGTCGTGCCATCATTGGCTTGATACTCACTCTGAGTTAATTCACCAGAAACAAAAACTTGCTGTCCTTTTTTTAAATAATTTTGTAATTGACCTTCAGCTCGTTTCCCCCATACTGCTACTCTTATCCATATAGTCTGTTGTCTTTCTCCAAAACCAACATTGTTAGCAACGTTGAAATTCATAACGGATTGCCCTGAAGGCGTGACTCTAACTTCAGCATCTCGTCCTAAGGTTCCTGTAAAACTAAACACATTACTCATTTTGATTATTTCCCCGATAAAATTAATTTTAGCGACTATTATAGGCTATTCCTAAAAGTAGTATACTTTGGAATATAAACTATGCAACCTGCTTGGGAGAACTTTGTCAACTGATTCTGTATTGTTGAGTTCCTGTTTCTTTACAAGGCCAAAGTATAGAGCGAGTAGTTAACTTTTTAGCCGTTTCTGCAATTCAATAGCAACAAGCTATAAAACGTCCATTTTTTAGATAGATATATAAAATTCATGACATTTTCTATCTTTCGTAAACATTAATTAAGAAAAAAATTAAAATTCAAATGAACAATCAAGAAAACAAAGGACTGGAAATTCAGGATTTGTGTAAACATTATTTATTAGCTGAAACTACTATCCCTGTCCTGAAAGGCTTAAATGTTTCCATAGAGAAAGGTGAGTTACTGGTTATTATGGGGCCAAGTGGATCAGGAAAAACCACTTTGTTGAACTGTATTTCTGGTATTGATATTCCCGATTCTGGCAGGGTAAGTATAAATGGGAACACCATTGACCTTAACTCTTCTCATGAACGCACCATGCTACGTAGACAGCAGATTGGTATCGTTTTTCAATTTTTTAATCTGATTCCAACCTTGAATGTTGAAGAGAATATCGGATTACCCTTTGTTATTGCAAATGGAAGAAAAGGAAAAAATGCTGAATCTAAAATAGAGAAAATGTTGGAAAAGGTGGGGCTGAGTCAGCGTAAAAACCACTACCCTTACCAGCTTTCTGGCGGAGAAATGCAATTAGTATCTATTGCTCGCGCATTAGTACATGCGCCTGATTTATTGTTGGCAGATGAACCTACTGGGAATGTTAATCCAAATGTTGGTCGTTTAATTATGGATATTTTAAGAGATACAGCGAAACAGCAAAACAGTAGTGTACTGATGGTGACACATAACCCTGAACATGCAGCCTGGGCGGATCGAATCTGTTTTTTAAAAGAAGGCATCATTCAGGATCAACTATTGCAAAAGGGTGAAATATCCAGTGTCTCACCCATACATGAAAAGCTATTGGCGTTAGGCATATGATCTCCAGAAAACTAAAATCAGAGAAAAAATCTTTTTTTAACTTTTATCTGGCTTTCACTCTGGCCTGGAAAAGTATGCGGCATCATCGATTGATTAGTTTTGCTACTATTCTTGGTGTTGCTACAGGGATGTGTGTCGTCAGTACGATTCTAATCGTCGATCACAATACAGCCCGTACAGATAATCTCCAAGAGCAACTTTCTGAAACCATTGCATCGAAACATGGGAATGATGAACAAAAAGTTATTCAATTACCTATCAGGAAAATTGAAATCATTAAAAAGAATGATAGCCAGAGACTGAATTCAGGTTTCCCATCTCAGCAGTTATCCACGCCTATTTCTCAGGATACTCTATCCACGCCAAAAGGAGAGGAAGATTATCAGGCCATGCGTCTGGCCATCAGAATGGCATCCATGTTTGCATTTTTCATTGGCTCTGTGATTGTATTTTTTACTATGCGTTTCTCTGTAGCTATCCGTATTAGAGAATTTGCTCTGTTATTGTGTTTGGGAGAACATCATCGAAATGCTTCACTCTCATTAATCATTGAATCGTTTGTTCTGGGGGCAATGGGCACTTGTGCTGGTATGTTAGTAGCGTTTCCCACTGCACGACTGCTACTAAAAATGGGCATCTCCACAACCGGTCGAATGCCATTATCTGTGCATTCAATACCTTCTTATGAACTCATAGCAATGGTATTCATCAGTCTGTCCATAGTCTTGCTAGGCGTAATTTCACCCATTAGAACCCTTTATCGTTTTAATATTGCCCAAGTACTTCAGCCTCGATTTATTCAAGGTGGTATTGATAAACAGTCCTTTCAATATTCAGGATTCAGCTGGCTAATTTCTCCTATATTATTTGCTTCTTATCTAGCGGTTAGACCGTTTCTGGAAAACTGGTTAAGCGTGGTCTATTTTTTCTTCTTAGAAGCTACATTCATTATTCTACTTACCTTATTGACAATTTGGCTAACTAAACCCTTTCTTCGATTTAGTATTTATCTCATTGAAAAAGTCTTATCCCCTTTTATTCCTCTGGAAACCTTATTAACTGTTCGTAGAATTCGATTAACCAGTCATAAATTTGTATTTTCCATTACCGGAGTGATTCTAGTTTTCAGTATGTTGAGTAGTCTGCATGGTATTACACGCTCCTTAAAATATGAAATAGAGCAATGGTCGTCTGAGGCAATGGTGCCGTACTTTTTTTATAAGCGAAAAGAATTTCAGCATATAGATGATAAATATATAAAATATTTTGAAAAACAAAGGGACGTACATGTTTTTCGTTTATCGGCAAAAAGTGGAGGAGGGTTTCCGATTAGACTGATTCATACCGAGGATTACAATCGATACAGAAAAAAACAGGGTTTGCCATTATTTAGCAAAGAGCAGGTAATTTTTTCCAGGACATTAGCCGCTCGATTTGCTGTTGAGGTAGGGGATGTTTTGCAAATTGATACGGCAACAGAACGCTACAATTTTACTATTATTGAAATAAATGATTCTGTAGGCACATTTGCTGAAAATGCACAATATGTAGATATTAAATCTTATGCCTTGTTTGGTGATGGAGCGCCATTATTCCAAAATAATCTGGCCACAACTCTGGGTGACTTTATTGTAGTCCGAAGTAAAAAAGATAGCTGGTTTGTTTATAACAAATATAGATATAGTCTAGAACCCTATTATTATTACAAAAAATCAGGACGAGAATTAAAATATTGGCAATTGAATGAAATTGATAAAGATTTTCTTATCTTCGATTTTATTTTATTTATGACGGTTATTTTGGCATTTATAGGTATAGTCAACACTCTGTTAATTCAGGTTCATTCCAGAAGCCGTGAGCTAGCAGTATTAAAAACTTTAGGGGTAAATCGAAAGCAGATGCTACGTCTGCTATTAGTAGAAGGCTTGGTGATCGGTTTAGTAGGTGCTGTACTAAGTGTATTGTTAGGCACAGCACTAGGTATAGTCAGTGTTTCTTTTCTAGATCATTTCACCTTGTTTAAATATGAATATGTCTGGTCAACAAAAACTACCTTACTGATTTCGGGTTTTGCTGTTTTTACTTGTTGTGTGTCAGCCATTTATCCGGCAATTATTGCTACAAAAATATCTACCGCAGAATCCTTGCATTATGAGTAGATTTGTATCCGCTCATAGGTAGCGTTTTGCAGAAGAAGTGGCTAGCAATCATCTAAAACTAAAGCCACTACTGGAAATTAAATGCCCTTCAAGTTATTTAAGACTACTTTAAACAATTAAACTTTTCACCCGTTAACCCAAGTTTCATAAGGTTATCAAAACAAAATTTATTAGGTGGGAGGTATTGTTCAATACATGGCGTAACCGCATTGCAGTTGCGGATGATGAATAGTCAAACCAACAAAGTCCAATCATTGTATAAAATGGAATTTGACAATAATATCTTTGAACATTTCCCTAAAATAGCTGAGGGGGGCAATCCTATAACCCTTTATGTAAAAGGCATGAGAGTCGATATGTGGGTGGAAAAGATATATTATTCACTTTAATTGAATAGCCCTATTTATAGAGTAGAGCTAAAGATGAAGTATAAATTTTTAAATAACTAAAGCTCTGGAGTTAAGGTGTAATGATTATTAACCCTAGGGTTTAGATTGTTTTTTTATTGCAAACCCCAACAACAATTTCAAATCTATCTCCCTCATTATTCCAACAGACTCCTGATATTATCGCAAGGTCACAAGTAAGTCGTATTAAACTCTCACCTCAATTCACACTTTTGGCTTATTACATAACAGGTGTCTTTTATTAAAAATCAGAAACCAAAAGATAGCTACCATCTGGCTGTTGAATAAAAGCATCTCCTGTTGCATTATCAAAGATAGTCGGCGCCCCAGTTGTCATACAATCATTGACAACGGAATTATTGGATGTACTGTTAACGGAGAAAGTTACCGGCAATGTAACCGTAACATCGGGTACGTTCGCTATCTGACTGGCATTATCTGAGATATCAATGCAAACATCAGCATTAATGGTTGATGGCGCATAATTAGAATCCGCATTGATAGTACATGATGAAAAATCAACTGCCAAGGAGTTAAACGTATCAAGAATAAAAGGATTAGTTGAAGTAATACCTTCTACTTCAGATGAAATGATAGTCGTTCGTGTTAAAACTGAAATTCCAGTTGTTTGGGAAGCCGTATCATTAGATTCACAAAGATTTTGGTCGACAGGGATTACTATACAGCCATCGGTTGTTACCGTAATAGTAGTACCATTTTGACTATAGTTAATACCTGAAGGTATGCCATCAATATTACAAATTGAATTATCATCGCCACTTGATTGGCCTTGCACCAAAGCTAATACACTAGCATAGGAGCCTACATTGGTAGCGGGAAAGCCAAAAGAGCCTCCCGCCACAAATACAGAATCATCAGAGCCGATTGCCATAAACGATCCATTACTGTAAGGTCCGCGATATTGAGGAAAATCTGGAGGGAAACTTAAACTCGGCAAGCCTGAAGGGCTAAAGAATTGCGGAAAACTTGATTCAGCAGAATCGAAAAGAACATCCGCTTCTTGAGTGGTAACGGCAACTATATTTTGACTAGTTACCAAGCCTAGTATGGAAAAGATCAAAATTAAAGGGGTAAAGGATTTTTTCATGATATGTCCTCCTCAGGATAAGGCATATGGTTTTCTGATATTAAAATACGTTTAAAAGTAAAAATTTGCCGTAAAAAGCAAGAGTTGGTTAAACACTATCATTTTTTATAGAATATTGATATATAAATAATTATTCAACAGAATGAGCTCCTGAAAACCAGGCTAAGATCTGTAGCTTTTATATCATTCTCTTCCTCTGATTTTTTTCCATTAGTTCAGTGTAACTCAAAAAGGGGATAACATCCTCATCCTCCAATGGTAAGATCAATATACGAAAATGGTCACATCAATAATTAAAAGCCGTAGTCAGCAATGAAAACACCTAAAACACTTAAATCAGCAAGTTACTTGAAAAGCTTTGAAGACTATAGCTCTCAAAGTTTTTTTTCATGAGAACCTTTTTTACTCTGAAATTCTTTCAGATAAAAACGATACCTCATATTCCAAATAACTCAGACATTGCAATAGAAATAGGACTCAATCA
>CAYNRB010000194.1:0-6005 GCA_964399475.1 uncultured Methylomarinum sp. | reverse complement strand
TAAAGTTCTATACTGCATGTAGTAAATTGTATTTGAATCTCCAAGAGAGGAATAAATGATTGAATGGTTTTTAGTCCCTATAGCCTACCTGATCGGTTCTGTATCTAGTGCTATTATTGTATGCCAATTGATGGGCTTGGATGATCCGCGAAAACACGGTTCAGGGAATCCTGGTGCAACCAATGTAATGAGAATTGCTGGGAAAAAAGCGGCGGCAGTAACCTTACTTGGTGACGCTTTAAAAGGTTTGATCCCTGTATTAATTGCTAAAAGTTTAGGCGTTGATAATCTGTTACTGGCTTTAGTGGTTTTTGCTGCTTTTTTAGGACATTTATATCCTGTTTTTTTTAACTTTAAAGGTGGGAAAGGGGTTGCTACATCATTAGGTGTCACCTTGGGAGTCACCTGGTTGTTAGGTGCCCTGGTTTCTTTAACTTGGTTTATTGTTTATAAAATTAGTAAGATTTCTTCTTTGTCTGCTTTAATTGCTGCAGTTTTAACGCCTGTATACGTGTGGTTTTTAGTCGGCGATAAATATTTGATGACTGTATTTTTTCTTATATCTATTATTTTACTCTGGAGACATAAAAGTAATATTCAGCGATTATTGTCAGGTGATGAAACATAAGTTTTGAGCCTGCGAGGGTAGTGTTTGGAATGGAAAACAAATAAGACAACTCGCAATAAATAAACCACTCATCTTGCTTGTCTTTTTGTTCGTCTTTTAAGGAATAGAAATAGTTACTTGGCCTGCTATGCGTCCATTTTATTAGCTCGCCTGTGAAGTCAAAATTCTGCGCCAAACTTCCGAAACTTATTAAATCTCCACTCCTTACAATGTGATCTTTTATGAAATTCGACTTGTGGCTAATTGGCTATTTTAGTCAGCAAAAGAATTAAGCAATAACTGAACCCATTGTGCAGAAAGTTGATCCTTTTCGGTACAAGACAATTGCCTTTTAATTACTTCTGGAGCCATGACAATATTACCATTACAAACGAATGATTGACTGGATCCAGATGAATTTTCATGACTTTGATGGCTTTCTGTTTTGACTAAATAGCCTAACTGTATTTCTTCATAAGTTATAACCTGAGCCAAAGTGGTTTTCAAACACAAGGTTGAAGTACTCATCAAGATTATGAATGCTTGAATAATAGTCTGGGTTGATTTTTTCATGATCCGGCCTCCTCCGCGTCACATATAGCTTCCAGCTCCATTGGATACTATCAGACGATTTAACAAAAACGATTGACTTCGTTGACTTTTATTTATAGTCTTTTTATACAAATAATCAAGCAGAAAATATCTATTTTGTGATCTGTTTCATAAGTAATTCTATTGTCAATCGTTTCAATGTTCTCAATAATTGTTCCTGTTTGGGACTCTCTTACTTATACTTCACACGGTCACGAAGCATATATCTATGATAACAAAAATATTATTTCTTCATAGGCCCATTTATAATAACTAGTACTATTTATAGTTTGATAATTCCCAATAACTCACATTTATTTTTTAATCAGATTGTATGACAGAATCTACATCAGCTCCCGAACCCGAATTTGAAATAAACTGCTCACGGCAATTTGTTTCATGGCTGGTAGAGCAGCGAATAAGCTTAGGTTTCAGCACCTATCAATCAGGGAAAGTTTTTTTACTGGGACATAATCAAACAGGTTCTTTATCTGTATTTGAACGAAGTTTTGAGCGCCCAATGGGCTTATGGTCAGATGGTGAGGTGCTATGGTTAAGTACTTTGTACCAGATTTATCGATTTAAAAACAGTTTGCCTACTGGGGAATTGAATGAAGATTATGACCGTTTATATGTACCTCAAATGAGTTATATGACAGCTGATATTGATGTACATGATATTGCCGCACCCAACAGAGATGCATTACCCATTTTCGTGAATACTTTATTTAGTTGTTTAGCTACTGTTAGTGCAGATTCCAGTTTTAAACCCGTTTGGCAACCCCCATTCATCACCCAGCTTGCACCAGAAGATCGTTGTCATTTAAACGGAATGGCCATGCGTAATGGTCAACCTGCATTTGTAACCGCTGTTTCGACGACTAATGTTGCAGATGGCTGGAGAGAACATCGTGCAGATGGTGGTGTTGTAATTGATGTGAATAGTAATGAAATCATTGCGACTGGATTAGCTATGCCTCATTCGCCTCGCTGGGCGAATGATAAATTATGGATTGCCAATTCAGGTGCAGGAGAGTTTGGGTTTATTGACAGAGAAAAGGGCTGTTTTGAAGCCATTGCCTTTTGTCCGGGTTATATCCGAGGGATAAGCATTTTCGGACATTATGCGGTGATTGGCCTTTCCAAACCGCGTCACAAGACCTTTCAGGGTTTACCTTTAGACAAACGTCTGGAAAAAGAAAATATTGAATCACGATGTGGTTTATATGTCGTTGACTTAAAAACAGGAAGCACCCCACATTGGATGAATATTGAAGGAGTGGTTACCGAGTTATTTGATGTTATTACTTTACCGGGTGTGATGCGCCCCAGTCTAATCGGTTTTCGAAATGATCAGATCCGGCGGATAATTACCCTTGACTGATAGGCCAAACAAAAAAAAACAGGCTAAATTGCAAGATCTTTTCCAGCAAGGCCTGAATGCTCATCAAAATAAACAATGGCATCTGGCAGAACAGTTCTATAAACAAGTTATTTCTAAGGATCATTCTTTTATTTCTGCCTATATTAATTTAGGCGCAGTTTATCGCCAGAATCAACAAGTTGAACAGGCTAAAGAATGTTATAAACAGGCAATAAGCCATGATACCAAAAGCCTTGAAGCCTGGTTTAATCTGGGGAATTTATTGCTGGCAGAAAGAGACTGGCAGGAAGCTAATCTAGCATTTAATGAAGTCTTGAAATTCAATCATCAGCATCAAGGCGCTTTATCTCAACTGGCAACAATAGCTCGTTTGCAAGGGGAGTGGCAACTCGCCATTAGCCTATTACAGCGCTGGATTAATGCGCAACCCGATGTCTTTGAGGCGCATCTAGCTCTGGGGAATGCTTATCGTCACTTGGGGCAGAATGACTCAGCACTTAAGCACTATAAACTCGCTGTACATTTTTCAGAAAATTCATGGAAAGCGCATTATAGTTTGGCTAGGTTAGCTGATCAACTGGGTGATTCGGCAACTTTTAGTCAACATTATCAGATTGCACTTAATCTTTCAGATCAACCTCGAACCATCCATTGTGCCTTGGCACAGACCCGTTTTGATAATGGTAATCTTGTGGGTGCAGAGGAACAATATCAATTTGCATTATCCTTAGAAGCCGATGACTTTGAAGCACGTTTAGGCTTAGGGGCTGTTTTGATGTCTCTAGGCAAGATCAATAAAGCCAAAGATTTATTTCAGCAACTCAGTCAGCTTAATGATGTGCATTTATTAAGTCTACTAGCAAAAGAAATCTGGACACATAAATTCTTTTCTGAATCGATAGCGGTATTGGAAAAAATGCTCAACTTGAGGCCAGATTTATATGATACACATCTAAATTTAGCTAAAGCTTATTCCCAAACCTGGCAATTCAGTAAAGCTATACCCTGTATTGATCAAACACTGAAACTGAAAGCAGATTGTGATGAAGCAAAGCATCTACTGGCAGATATTTATTTACGACAAGGACAATGTGATCAGAGCATAGACATTTACGAACAGAAATTGGTCAAGGATGGCTTTAATGCATCAGATGCTGCTTGTCTGCTGTTTACCTTGTTATACAGTAGAAAATATAGTGTTGAGTATAAGGCACAGCGGCATAAAGATTTAATGCAAAAAATATTACCAGATACATCGCGCACAACAATTTTTAGTAATTCCAAAAAGGTGGGTCGACAACTAAAAATTGCCTATATATCTGCTGATTTTCGTGATCAACATCCAGTAGGACTGTTTATTACGCCAGTCTTAGAACATCATGACCATGACCAGTTCCATGTAGCTGGCTATTATAATAACCGTACTTATGATGAAAGCACTCAGGATATTCAAGCCTTAACTGATCATTGGCTTGAGGTATCCAGTTGGACTGATGCTCGTTTGCAACAACAGATTGTTTCAGATGGTATTGATATTTTGATTGATTTGTCGGGACAAACATCAAAAAATCGATTAGGTGTTTTTGCATTAGGTGCTGCACCAGTACAAGTATCTTGGCTAGGTTATCCTCATTCCTCGGGGTTAAGTGCGATTGACTATTTAATAGCCGATCCAATTTGCTGCCCTCCAGAAAATGATCAATTATGTACCGAACAGGTTTATCGTTTACCCGATCATTGTGTATTTTGTTACCCGGTAAAGGAAGATTATCCAAATTACCAACGTCCAGAAAAACCGTTGGAGAAGATTGTTTTTGGCTCATTTAATAATCTAACCAAAGTTAATACCTACACTCTACAACTCTGGGTAAAGTTATTGCATGAAATCCCTAAGGCGCATTTATATTTAAAAACACCCTCCTTTACTGACCCCAAATGTATTGAGCAATTTTATACAGACTTTAAAAATCTGGGAATAAGCAGAGATAGATTGACGCTTTCTGCACCTTGTGGTCTAGATGAAATGATGCATGAATATTTACGGATTGATATTGGTCTGGATCCAGTGCCTTATAATGGAGGAACAACATCCTTACAGGCATTATGGATGGGAGTTCCCATTCTGACCTTATCGGGAGATAATTTTTGTGGGCGTATGGGAGCCAGTATTATGAAACATGCAGGACTTTCAGATTGGGTGGCTGAATCTGAAGAAGAGTATATTGCTATTGCCCAGGAAAAAGCAGCACAAGCTAATAAATTGTATGAGTTGAAAGAGGGTTTACGAGAAAAATTACGTCGATCCCCCTTATTTGATAATGCGGGATTTACTCAAGCTTTAGAAAAAGCCTATCTTGAATTCTGGACCAATTATTGCCAGAGATGACAAGATAAAATGAAAACATTTTTACATGTCGGCTGCGGACAAAATAGTAAAGAACAGGCTGGGCAAGGATTTCAAAGTGATCAATGGAAAGAAATTCGTTTTGATATTAATCCTGCGGTCAAGCCAGATATTTTAGGAACGATGACTGATATGTCAGCCGTTGAAGACAGTAGTGTTGATGCTATTTTTTCAGCCCATAATATTGAACACCTTTATTCTCATGAAGTGCCTTTAGCCTTGGCTGAATTTAAACGAGTGCTTCGTGCAGATGGTTTTGTGGTGATTACTTGTCCTGATTTGCAATCTGTTGCACAATTAATTGTGGATAATAAACTGACCGAACCAGCATACCAGTCACCTGCCGGCCCAATTTCACCGCTTGATATAGTCTATGGTTTACGACCAGCAATTGCCCGTGGTAATGAATACATGGCACATCGCTGTGGATTTACTCAAAAAGTGCTGGCAGAAGTGATACAAGCCAGTGGCTTTAGTCAGGCGATTGTACGTCAGCGTGTTCATTATCTGGATCTTTGGGCCTTGGCATTTAAATCTCCTCAGAATAATGCCGCTATTCAAGCTATGGCACGAGAGCATTTTCCGATTTAATTTAAACTACGCTTTTAGAACGTGGAAATTTTTTTGTAGAGATCAATAATTGATGATATTTAGAAAAACCTTATCCACTATCAAGATGCAATAATATTTTCCGATTTTCAACGATTTAAACTATTGCACAAATTTGTAGTGTTAGTCGAACATGGTTTTATAACGATATTAATAGCTCCATAAATTCTGGCAGTTGAATCTACTTATCTGAAGTTTCCCAATTATTTTCGCCGTGACGTATAAAGAGAAACCATTAAAATTGGGGTTTGCTACATTTGAGGCAAAACCAGCTAAATTAAAACCCCTTATCTATAGTGGGTTCTGTCGATTTAAAAACTGGGAAACTTCAGTCTACTTATGAAGTATACTTTTATAAGTACTTACGCAAAATTAATTTAACGAAAAGAGGTATCATAATAAACCATTAT
>CAYNRB010000193.1:0-6013 GCA_964399475.1 uncultured Methylomarinum sp. | reverse complement strand
TGAGGCTAAGTTTTGTAAACGATAACAATCACTCATCTTGTCATGAATGCTGGGTTACGTTTTCTCGCTACGCTCTAAAACCTAACCCAGCCACCCCTTTTTATCTCATTTTATTTTCTTGTATTTATCTACAAGATATTGATTTTATTATAGGGGGTCAGGTGTTCTGATGCTGGGGAATTATAAGGGCCATAGCTCGATCCCTAAAACCATGAATCCTGCTGATAACAAGGCACAGAATACAGTAACTACCAGCTTACCAGGCTTTAAGCCTAATGTTTTGATGTTTTTAACCCCATTGAAAGCGCCAATTGCAGTGACTATAAAAGCAAATTCATTAATAAAAAGTAAGCTTAGCATGGGTAAAGTGGTTTCACCTCTACTACCTATCAAAACAACGAGCATCAGAAAGCTACCTAAGCCTAAAGCGATAATTGGGAAATTAAAAGTTTTCATGTTTATTTATTGTGTGTATGGTTTTCTAAAAAAGTGGTTATCCCCGCAATGCCTTGAGCGCCTGCCATTTGTGCAATAATGGTATGCTTTTTCTGCATACCGCCTAATGCAAAAACTGGAAGGTGAATTTCAGAGGTTAGTGTTTTAAATAACTCCCATCCTAATGGGGAGGCATCAGGATGTGTTTGGGTCGGCAATACGGGAGCAAGTACCACAAAATCAACACCTATCTGTTGGGCATGTAGTAACTCCTGTTTATTGTGACAAGAGGCAGCAACCCATTGATTGTTGACAGGCCTGCATTGTTGAGACAATAAATCTTCTGAAGTTAAATGAATGCCATCAGCAGCTATTTGTTCCCAGTTGTTGACAGCAGAATTCATTAATACCTGCACACCTTTATCCCGACATAATGGCAGGGCTAAGTCACAAAAATCCAGCACTTCAACAAGGGATAGTGATTTTATTCTAAACTGAATCAGTTGAATGCCAGTAGAAATCAGTGTGTTTAAATTTCTCAGTAAAATACGGGGTTCTGCGCCATTTAAAATAGCATATTCAGTGGGTAATCTTGCCGCTGAAACAATAGGTTTATTGGCCTCAGGAAAAGAATATTCCGGTAATTGTTCGGATCTGACCCATTTTATTTCCTGGCCTTCCAGTCCCTTCGGCTTTCCTGAAAAAAGAGAAACAACCCAAACATCCAATAATACTTCCAAGTCCGAGTATTGATGTTTGATTTTAATCAGTGGTCTTAAAACTTGTGCAGAAATATCCAGCTCTTCTTTTAACTCTCTGACCAAGGCTTGTTCGACTGATTCTCCAGGTTCAACTTTCCCACCAGGAAATTCCCATAATCCTCCCTGATGTACTTTGTTATCTCGTAAAGAAATTAAAATATTGTCTTGCTTATCTTTAATGACACCGACGGCTACGTGTAGCGGTTTAACTGTTTTCAATTTCAATTCTGGTACGGGAAAGTTAGGAGATTTTAGGTTCTATATTCTGCATTAATTTTCACATAATCATAAGAAAGGTCACAGCTTAAAACTTCTTCAAGCGCAGAACCTCGCCCTAAAACAATACGAATCAGGATTTCATTTTTATTCATGATTTGCTGACCTTGCTCTTCCGTATAGGATTCAGCCCGTTCTCCATTTTTAACTATGCAAACATCATCCAGATAAATTTCTACTTTGTCCAAATCTAATTGTTCAATTCCAGAACGTCCGACTGCGGCTAAAATACGCCCCCAATTGGGATCACTGGCAAAAAAAGCCGTTTTTACCAAAGGGGAGTGGGCAATGGTTTTTCCAACAGATAAGGCTTCTGACTGACTGGCAGCCTGTTCAACCCGAATAGTCATAAGCTTGGTTGCGCCTTCTCCATCTCTTACTATTAATTCAGCTAATTTCTTGCATATCTGCATGACAGCTTGTGAAAAAATAATAGCGTCTTCACTGTCAGGCGTTATTTCAGCAGCTGAGGAACAACCACTAGCCATTAAGATACAGGCATCATTGGTTGAAGTATCGCCATCCACTGTAATTCGATTGAATGATTTTTCCACTGCATCAGATAAGCATTGTTGCAGTAAGTTTTGACTGATTGTAGCATCGGTTGCAACAAATCCTAACATAGTCGCCATATTGGGTTGGATCATTCCCGATCCTTTGGAAATACCGGTAATGGTGACAGGATGACCATTCAACTCAATCACTAATGAGGCTCCTTTAGCAACCGTATCCGTAGTCATAATGGCATGCGCGGCTTTTGTCCAGTTAGTCTCCTGGAAGTTATTAACCGCTTCGGGCAATACTGAAGTGATTTTATCCACAGGTATTAACTCGCCAATAACCCCAGTAGAAAATGGCAGGACTTGATTGGGTCTTGCATTCACAGCTTTAGCCAGTGCCGCACAACAAGCCGACGCATCATTCATGCCTTGTTGCCCTGTTCCTGCATTGGCATTGCCTGAATTAATCAATAACCAGCGTGGATTTTCTTGCAAATGCTGTTTTGCAATAATGACGGGGGCGGCAGAAAAGGAATTTTGGGTAAAAACACCTGCACAGGTTGAACCTTCCTGCATTTGCACAACTAGAATATCATCTCGTTCCGTCTGTTTGATTCCTGCATTACAGGTTCCTAAAAGTATTCCTGAAACGGGGGTCATTTTTGGAAATTCTACATTTCCTACTGCCATTGTTTTTTCCTGTTATCTTAAAACAATTAATGTACTTTGGAGTGCTAAAACATGTTTTAGCACTCCAAAAGTGGGGATTTATCTTATCCACTATAAAATTTAGGGAGGTGATAAAATTAAGGAAACGCAGGGTGGGCAGTCTTTTTTGCCCACCAATATTGTGGTGTAAACACTACGGTAGGCAAAAAGACTAAAAACTCTATCAACTTTTCCATTAGAAGTATGGATTTAATAACTTGCGGATTTTGACTTGCCTTTTAAGTCCGCAGAAGTACTAATAAAATAGTTGCGTAGCTTGCGCCTGTGAAGTCAAAATTCTGCGCCAAACTTCTGAAACTGTTTAAATCCTTACTCCTTAACATATAGTGGATACAATTCATCTTTATAACTTGAGTGATGCTATTGGTTAGTGGAGAATTTTAAGCGTAGCGGAATTCGATAAACATGCTGATTGACGAGGGAATGTCGGATTTCGTTATTGAGATTTGCTCAATAAACTCATCCAACCTACAAGTTATAATTAACCAATAAGCAGTATTTAAACTTATCTTTTATGCCTTAAAAAACACATAAACCTTAGTAATCATTTTCACATTTGTCTCAATTAATGTACATTGCTTTTTGACCCATTCGACTTGTTCTGTTTGATTAAACATGCCATAAGGCAAAACAACTTCGACTTCAACTAGTCCTTCTAAATAATGAACCCTAAAATCATCTACTGTATGAATATTTTCCAGCAAATACTGTTCCAAATAAGTCTGAACTTGACGGCGAGATAAAGGCTTATTATCAATATCCTTAAACTCATCATCTTCGGGGTCTATATGAACCAGAACATCAGCAATATCTTCAAACTGGGTTTTTAAATTATCACGAACCCTATCACCTATCATGTGACCTTCCGAGACACTAATTCGAGAATTAACTACAATATGTGCGTCAATATAAGAATCTTCCCCCATTCGCCGTGTCCGCAAAAAATGTATGCTCTGGACACCTGGAGTCAATTTTATCGATTTTTTAATTTCTCTGACACGATGTTCAGGCAGGGAAGAATCCACTAGCTCATTAATACTCTCAAGTACTAATGTTAAACCCATTTTTGCAATCAATAAGGCAACTATGACGGCGGCAATAGCATCAGCGAAGGGATATCCTGCCAATGCAGCACCAATTCCAAAAACTACAATAACGGAAGAAAAGGCATCACTGCGATGATGCCAGGCATTAGCTAGCAATAATTTGGAGCGGGTGACTTCGCCCACTCTTTTGGTATAGTGAAACAGCCATTCATTGGCCAAAATAGAAACAACAGCAATACCCAAGGTACTTTGGGTGGGAATCAATAAATTTTCGGGTTCAAGTAAACGTTCAACAGCATCCCATGCGATACCCGTAGCAACAACTACCAAACCCATTCCCAATAAAACAGTCGCCATGGTTTCAAAACGCCGATGACCATAAGGATGATCATGATCAGCTTCTCGACTACCCAGTTTTATGGCAATAATAACAAAAAAATCACTGACTAAATCAGATAACGAATGGAGACCATCTGCAATCAAAGCGGTGGATTGCCCTAAAAACCCAAAACCAATTTTTATAATGACTAAAAATATATTAATTAAAGCCCCGACATAGGTTACCCGGGTTTTTAAGTTTATTATTTGTTCAGGATTATAAACGTCGATCATATTAATGAACCTCTAAAATAATTCTATATTCCATATCCTCAGATTCTGTTTTAAGTACTTTATGCCCATTGATTCGACACCAGGTAGGAATATCCTGCATCACCCCAGGATCTGTACAAATTACTTCCAAGACATCCCCAGGATTCATGGTTTTAACTTTATCCTGGGTTCTAATCACCGGTAAAGGACAAAGCAAACGTTTAGCATTTAAAGTTTCATTAGCCATTAAAATTACCTAAATTAACCATTGCAATGGCAATTCGTTTGCCTTTAAAGGCTTTACCTGAACAATTTTTTCAGAGCCATCTTTTTGTCGAATCATTACATCAACAATTTTAGCATCACGCCCCTGTCCATAGCGAGCAGTCAGCTGGGCGGCTAATAACAAATCTTCTTCTGAAGGCGTTCCATCAACCAATGTCAACGGGCCGCGATGACTGGAACAATTCATATTAATAAATTCTTTTTTATAGCCTTGCATAAATCGGCCTTCGCCATCTTCTCGGGCTACAATCACCTTAAAATTTTTATTAGGTCGGATATGCCGCCCTACTTTCAGTAACATAATATCATCTAACTCATATTCTTTATGTCCTCTAACCGTCCATAAATCAACCAGCTTATCTGAATAACTTTTATCGGTCAGAAAACAACAACCACCGGCAGGTTGTGCAAAATCCACAAAACCAAACTCATCGGCTAATGCCATTTGCGGCTTTCTGGTTCTGCCACTAAAATCAAATAATTGATCTCGGTTTACCCAGCCTTCCCGCTCGGGTAAAGTTTCCGGTAAGTTTTTTGCACACAGCGGACGTAACAACAAATCGTCAGCACCCGACTCTCGCGCAATCACCGGCATAGTATCTTTTCTTTGCGACATGGGACGTTGTCCAATGACTTCACCCGTTATAATAAAGTCAAAGTCATTTTCCTTAATCCATTCCTTGGCTTTTTGAACCATAAAGATTTTACAATCTAGGCAAGGATTCATATTGGCGCCATAGCCATGTTTAGGATTAATCAATACATCCTTATACTCTTCGATAACATCAATAATATGTAGTTTTATGCCTAACTGCTCTGCCGACCATAAAGCATTATTTCTTTTGGGCTTGGCCTTGTCTTTTTTCCGAATGGCATGAGTATGACCTTCCACACAAAACCCGGTAAAAAAGTTAATTCCTTCAACATGGACACCTTGTTCAATTACCGTTTTAGCAGCCAGCAATGAATCCAGTCCACCGGAAATCAATGCAACTGCTTTTTTTTGTTCACTCATAACACTTTAATCTGATTTAAAAATAGGTAATTATACCTTGTACCACAGTTTTTGGATTTGAAAATATAAAGGTCATTTAAGGTTCACCCTTATCTAATGATGCTCTAAGATTTATGTATTCGCTTGATTTCTAGCAATTAGATTAATTCTATTGTAGGGTGTTAGTCGTATATCTTGATATTTGTATTGTCATTTCAATTTGAAAAGTAAAATATTTTTTATTAAAACAAATGGGTTAAATTTTTTGAAAAATTTTCAGAGTCATTTTTCCAAGTTAAATATTAATATTTTTTTAAATCAAAGAACATCTTATAAATCTACCTATTTCTTTTAGAATAAATAATATTGGACTTTATTTTCCATATCTAACTAGAC
>CAYNRB010000192.1:0-6060 GCA_964399475.1 uncultured Methylomarinum sp. | reverse complement strand
TTTGCAGGGCGGCTACGTTTTTAGTTCTATTTTATTGCTTGCAGGATTTAGGTAAGATTAAGAATGAAATTCTATATCAGCTCCCAGAATTACCTGATTCAGTTGAAACAATGCTTTTTCTCCAAGGCCGAGGAGCATGGATGTTCACCTGGAATTTGCTAAATAAGAATACCCCTGTACAAGCAAATGATACAATTTTAATTGAAGTTATTGCGAAATTAAAAAAGGAATTTCATTGTTATAAAACAGAAACTTGCCATAAATACATGTGTAATGTACAAAGTCAAAAAGACATCTATCATCCAAAATTATCAGTTACAGAAATATGTGTATAACGAACTAGTGCTCTGACAACTTTTGTTTAATGGGTAGAATAAATTCAAAAGAATCGTCATTCCCGAAATCTCTTATCGGGAACCTATTTTTACACGAGCTAGTAGATTCCTGCCAAGAGCGTGCAGGAATGATGAATTTTTTTATCCATCAAACCAATATTGACGGTGAACTAGGTTAGATTGTGGTGTGGCTGACTGATTCAGTTAGCTGGTAAAAGTCCAGCCTTTGCCCTGTGAGAAAGGAAAAGGTAGGCGAAAAGCAAGGGTGCCCAAAGAAACTGTCGATAGTTACCTGACCTAGCGAGACGGGGTATTCATCCCCTCTCTAACGTTTAACTTTCTAATGTTTTAAGAATATTAGAAACTCGTCAGAAATTTTCTTTAATAATTCAATGTTGTAGATTGATAAACGTTAAGTACGGGATAAATATCTCGTCCGGCCTTGGGTAGTTCGAGAACAGACAATTTAGAAAAATTGACAACGTAATTGTGGGTGTTGTTTAAGCGTGCGTAATGTTTTGTCTGGTCAAATTTGAGCAAGTAGTGAAGCAGTTTAATCACTACAGAAACAGCGAGAATCAAATTTTGATGTTGTGAAATAATATCTTCTGTTGTTTTGAAAAAATCAATTGATTTTAAATCATCCTACTTCGTAAATATTCGGCCACCCCCCCCCTAATTCAAAAAAATATTTATAGATAAACTGAGGTTTTTTATATTATATGGATCAAATACTTACAATTATTTTTTTAATAAAACCGGACGCACCTCGGCAACATATTGTTTTTATTGGGCGGGCTTGACCGAATATTTACCCTGCCTCAAAGCTAAACAACTCATTATTTTAACAATATAGTTTATAATACGGCTCTTTTTTTGAGTGTTCTAAATGTCCAGCCCTGAAGTAATTAAACAACTGTCTCAGCAATTGCAGGCCTGCATGAATAAGGACAAACAACATTTTAAAAGACAACTAGATCGTTGTCGTAGTGAGATTAGCAAAGGTAATCCTCAAGAGGCTAAACTGGCAAACTTAGCTAGTCAAATAGAGAAATCTAAAGCAAAAAGAATTCAACGCAAAAATAG
This sequence comes from uncultured Methylomarinum sp., assembly GCA_964399475.1. Taxonomy (GTDB): domain Bacteria; phylum Pseudomonadota; class Gammaproteobacteria; order Methylococcales; family Methylomonadaceae; genus QPIN01. Next base: position 4,639 of record CAYNRB010000192.1, on the reverse strand, counting down.
TATTCCCATTTTTGAATACCCCGATCTACCAGTTACTGAAAAAAAGGATGAAATAGCCCAATTAATTCAGGATAATCAGGTGTTAATTCTTTGTGGAGAAACGGGCTCAGGTAAAACTACACAATTACCTAAAATCTGCATGTCAATTGGTCGGGGTGTTAGTGGATTTATTGGTCATACTCAGCCTCGGCGTATTGCCGCACGAACCGTTGCTGATAGAATTGCACAGGAGTTGGGGCAGAAAACGGGGGAATCAGTCGGTTATAAAATCCGTTTTCATGATAAAACCCATGATCAATCGTTAATTAAATTGATGACTGATGGGATTTTATTAGCAGAGTCACAAAATGATCCGTATTTAAATCAATATGACACTATTATCATTGATGAAGCGCATGAACGAAGTCTCAATATTGATTTTTTATTGGGATATATGCGCTGGTTATTGCCCAGACGATCCGATTTAAAGCTGATCATTACTTCTGCCACTATTGACCCGGAAAGGTTTTCTAAACATTTTAATAATGCCCCTATTATTAATGTGTCTGGGCGAACCTATCCTGTGGATATTCGCTATAGACCCATTGAGTTAATTGAAGAAGATGATGAAACATCGGCGGATCTGCAACAAGGAATTATTGATGCAGTGGATGAACTGCATCGGGATTTACCAGGTGATATCCTTATTTTTCTCACGGGTGAGCGGGAAATTAGAGAAACATCGGAATCACTGAGAAAACATAATCCTGCACATTGTGAAATCCTCCCTCTCTATTCAAAACTGAGTATTAGCGAGCAAAACAGGATTTTTAAACCTCAGGGACAAAGGCGCATTGTCTTGTCAACCAATGTTGCAGAGACATCTTTAACCGTGCCGGGTATACGCAGTGTTATTGATACAGGGCATGCACGTATTAGTCGGTATAGTCATCGCAGTAAAATCCAGCGCTTGCCCATTGAAAAAATTTCTCAGGCCAGTGCAAACCAGAGAGCTGGGCGTTGTGGTCGCGTGGCTGAAGGAGTATGTATTCGATTGTACTCGGAGCAGGATTATTCATTAAGACCTGAATTTACCGAACCGGAAATTTTACGCACTAATTTATCATCAGTCATTTTGCAGATGACCGCTTTAAAACTGGGTGAAATAGAAAAGTTTCCTTTTGTAGAGCCACCCGAAGATAAAATGATTCGGGATGGAAAAAATTCGCTGCATGAAGTTAATGCCCTGGATAAAGCAGGAAAAATCACTGCAATGGGGAAGCAATTAGCAAAAATTCCTACCGACCCTAAATTGGCTAGAATGCTATTAGCCGCTGATAAACTGAATTGCATTTCAGAGATTTCTATTATCGTTTCTGCATTAAGCATCCAAGATCCGCGTGAAAAGCCTGCTGATAAAATGCAGCAAGCTGATAGTAAGCATGCTACATTCAAAAATGATGATTCTGATTTTTTAACCCTTTTAAATATTTGGAACATATTTGAAATTCAGAAAAAAAATCTGTCCAATAATAAATTAAGAAAATATTGTAAAGAACATTTTATTTCCTATATTCGAATGCGCGAATGGTTTGATATTCATGCCCAGATTATGCAAGTCATTAAAGGGGAATTGAAGTTAAAACCCAATACCAGTGATGCGGGTTATGAGACGATTCATTGTGCTTTATTACCCGGTTTATTATCCAATATAGGTTTTAGACATGAGCAATATGAATATTTAGGTGCCAGAAATCTTAAATTTTTTATTTTTCCCGGTTCAGGACAGTATAAGGCAAAACCGAAGTGGATTATGGCTGCCGAGCAAGTAGAAACTTCAAAAGTTTATGCGCGAACCGTTGCTAAAGTTGAACCGGAATGGATTGAGCAGTGTGCCAAACATCTAGTGAAATCCAGTTATTACGAACCCCATTGGGAAAAGAAAGCCGGTCGTAGTGCGATTTATGAGCGAACCTTATTATATGGTTTAACATTACAGACTAAAAGAAAAATCCCTTATGAACGGGTAGACCCTGTAGCAGCTAGAGAGGTTTTTATTCGTAGTGGCTTGGTTGCTCAGGATTATCATACCAACGCGCCTTTTTTTAAAGCTAATAAGAATTTATTGGAGGAAGTGGGGATCATTCAGCACAAAGGACGTCGTGTAGATCTGGTGGAAGATGAAGAATGGTTATATCAATTTTATAATGAAAAATTACCGACTGAAGTTGTTAATGGTATAACTTTGGATAAGTGGCGTAAAACAGCGGAAAAGCAAACGCCTGAATTGTTATTCCTAACTAAAAAAGACTTAACGCGTCAGGATGATGAGCGAATCAGCGACTGGGATTATCCTGATCATAAAAAAGTAGGCAATTTAAGTATAGAATTACAATATCGTTTTGAACCCGGGCATGATGAAGATGGTGTAACGGCCGTTATTCCAGTTCATCAGCTTAACCAAATATCTAATCAGCCATTTGAATGGTTGGTGCCTGGTTTGCTGGAAGAAAAAGTCATCGCATTAATTAAAGCTTTACCCAAACAAATTCGTAAACATTTTGTTCCTGTTCCGCAGACAGTAAAAGACTGTCTGGAAATAGAGCCAGATTTTAAAGGTTTTTTGTGTGAATGGATAGGTATGCGGTTACGCAAATTAACAGGTGAAGCGATTCCATTAACCCAATGGAATACTGAACAACTCAGTGATCATTTGAAAATGAACTTTAGAGTGGTTGATGAGCATGGTCGGTCAATAGACTATGGTAGAAATTTAAAAACATTACAAGATAAATATAGCCAAGCAGCTGGAGATAGTTTTGATCAAATAGCTGCGGATGAATTAAATTTTACGGGTTGTATTCGATGGGCATTTGATGATTTGCCTGAAAAATACGAGTTTATGCAAAAAGGACAGACGTTTGTTGGTTTTCCGGCAATAATTGATGAAGGAGACGCGGTTGGCGTTCGCATATTTGATACCCAGACAAAGGCACAATTAGCCCACGCAGAAGGATTGGTTAGGTTATTCCAGTTGCAGACTAGAAAAGATTGTAAATATGTGATCAAAAATCTACCAAAATCTCATGCTGCCGAATTGAGTTACAACAATTTACCACAGCACTCCTTGATACAAAACAGAACAGGAGGTTCATTTAAAGACGATGTTTTGTTTGCTATATTAGCGGCTGTTTTTTTGCAAGAGACTGAAATACGAACCCAACAAAATTTTGAAGAGAGTCTAAGTGCTAATAAAAATAAAATGGTTTCGCTAGGAAATCAGATTGGCAAATATATTGTAGGGATCATGAGTCGGCTTGTTAATATTAACAAGCAACTGAATCAACCCAGCATACAAAAAGATATGGCTGATGATATTAAGCAACAATTGAATTTTCTTATTTATTCAGGATTTATTCGTCATTTACCTTTTGTCCAGATTAAATCCTTATCCCGATATTTAAAAGCGATTGAATACCGTTTAGATAGACAAAAAGATGATAAGTTACAGATGCAAATTTTGAATCGTTTTTGGAAGCGTTATTGGAATGAGGTAGAAAAAACGGCAAAGAAAGAAAGTGTCATTCCAGAACAAGATAAGTATCGCTGGGATTTGGAAGAATTTAGAGTTTCGTTATTTGCCCAACAACTTAAAACCGCTTATCCCATCTCTGAAAAACGGCTGGAGAAAAGCTGGGATGAAAGAAGTTAATTGAATGTGTGGTTAATGCTGTAGAGCGGACTTCAGTCCGCTATGAAATTTTAAAATAAAGTCTGCTCTACAATACTAATAAAATCAACTTTCAGTTTTCAGGTTACCGATTTAATACACTTAGGAACGAGGATTTAATAATATGCGAAAGTTTGACGCAGGATTTTTGTTCGTCTTCAAGGCGTAGCAACAGGCGCATAGCAAGCTACGCAACTGTTGCTACAACGCAGAAGACGGACAAAAAGACAAGTCAAAATTCGTATATTATTGAATCCTCGTTCCTTACTCAGTGTGAATAAAATTAAACCAAGTGCAACAAAAGTAAAAACAGCGATCATAGTGTGAAAAAAAGCATGTAAGACAATCATGATAACCTCTTGACCCAAATCGGGACATAATGTTTAAGATAAAGCAACGAGAAAAATGTCATTGCCATTAGTGAAATAACTGTAATTTCTATGATTTTCATACGGATCTCCTATTGAGCGATTTACAGAGAAGGTAATCAAAAATATTAAAATTTAGTTGTTGACTATTTCTTAATTTTTACCATGCATAGGGTTGGCTAACCCTGTTTATCTGCAAATCATTAATGTAAAAAACATTCGTGGTTTTTCCTTGGATAAGTTGTTAGTAGGGTTATCGAAAGTAAGTAATTCTGACAGTTAAAAATGAATAATGAAAATTCTGTCATTTTTATGTCTTCATCAGAGTAAAGGCAAATGTTGTACCAAAATTGTTTCGTTAATTAAAAATCATGGTAAGTTGACTTGATGAAAAAAAGTGGACTTAAAGCATGGTACCTAAATCCTGCAAGCATTACTATAATAAACAACAAAACCCTATATTAAACAATGAAGTAATAGTACCTTCCTGATTTTACTATCTCATTTTTTTAATGAAGCCCTCAAAAAAGTCAAAACCTTCACGTCGTGTCCGAAATCGTGC
>CAYNRB010000191.1:0-6105 GCA_964399475.1 uncultured Methylomarinum sp. | reverse complement strand
ACAAAAAGACAAGCAAGATTGGTGGGTTATTTATTGCGTGTTGCCTCACACCCTAATAGCCCAAATCATAACTACTAGTGCGGACTAAAGTCCGCTCTACAATTACAAAAATCGCACCCTAATGAGCTCATTTGATATTCAATCAATCCAAACAGAACTTAAAGACAAAAAACCACGCAGCATTTTAAAAGCCGCGCTGGAAAACTTTGACAATATTGCCATCTCCTTTAGTGGTGCAGAAGATGTTGTACTCATTGATATGGCCTTAAATATAAGAAAAGAAATACAGGTTTTTTCACTAGATACAGGTCGTCTGCATCCTGAAACCTACCGCTTTATAGAAAAAGTAAGACAACATTATAAAATTGAAATCGAGTTGCTTACACCCGATTCTCAATTACTGGAACCTTTCGTCAAACAAAAAGGTTTATTCAGTTTTTTTGAGGATGGTCATCAGGAATGTTGTGGAATCCGCAAAGTTGAGCCACTTAAACGAAAGCTCTCCCAACTTGATGCCTGGATTACAGGACAACGTAAAGACCAAAGTCTGGATACTCGACATAATATCCCTGAAGTAGAAATTGATAGTGCTTTTTCTAGCAATGAGAAACAGTTGATTAAGTTCAACCCATTACTAAACTGGAAATCATCTCAAGTCTGGGATCATATTGAGGCATACCAAGTGCCTTATAATGACTTACATGATAAAGGCTTTATCAGCATTGGTTGCGAACCTTGTACGCGTACCGTACTGCCCAATCAACATGAACGCAATGGGCGTTGGTGGTGGGAATCGGGAAATAAAAAAGAATGTGGATTGCATGCAGGAAATATAAAAAATTAGAATCATGAAACAAAAAGAAATTCAAATACCCAGAAAAATCACGCTTCAACTTTTGCATTTGGCACAACAATCGCCCGAAGAAGAAGTCTGTGGACTGGTTGGCTCGGTTAATGGCATAGCAACCAGTTGTTACCCTATCCAGAACACAGCTGAACAGACTAAAACTCGCTATCAACTAGATTCCAAACAACAGATTCAGGCTATATCTATTATGCGAGAGAAAAAAGAAGATTTTTTTGCAATCTATCATTCACACCCCACTTCCCCAGCTAACCCCTCAGCAACCGATATTAAGCTGGCCAATTATCCTGAGGTCCTTTATTTAATTATTTCACTCAATACCAAAGGCGTACTGGAAATGCGTGGTTTTTATATTGCCGATGAACGGGTTGAAGAAATAAGCCTGAATCTGATAGAAAACTAACTGTTATTTCATAAAATGAAGTTACTGCTTAGAGCATCCAGATTTATTATTTTAGTATCCATTTTCATATTTCTGGCTTTTTACACCAAGATACAAAAAACACAATCCAGATCTTGGTCAGAGCCGTTACAAGTAATGATCTATCCTATCAATGCTGAGAATAGTCCTATTGTTGAAAATTATATTGATCAACTTGAAACTGCAAATTTTAGTGAAATTGATCAATTTTTTCAGCAACAAGCTGAAAATTTTTCCTTAATCATTAAACAACCGACCCTAACCACTCTGGGTGAGACTATCAGCAAACACCCACCTATTTCTCCTACCTCTAAAGCAAGTTTTCTGGAAAAAGCCTGGTGGGGGCTTAAGGTACGATATTGGGCATTTAAAACCACGCCCGATAATCTATCCAATTTTCACCGCATCAGAATTTTCATTCATTATCATGAGATGGCATACGATAAACCTTTGCAACATTCTTATGGCATGGACAAGGGCTTGCTAGCCATAGTCCACGCCTTTGCTGATGAGCAGCAAGAACAGCAGAATAATATTATTATTGCCCATGAATTGTTACATACAGTGGGTGCAACCGATAAACACAATGATAACCATGAACCCGCTTATCCAGAAGGCTATGCAGAACCTAATAAGCAACCACTTTTTCCTCAAGATATGGCAGAAATCATGGCTGCGACAATCCCTTTATCTTTAACTAGCTCCATCATGGCTGATAGTCTTGATCAATGTATTATTAGCGAGAAAACTGCCTTAGAAATTAATTGGCTTAAGGCTGAATAGCCTCAGTTGTATTTTTGTATTTTAAGCAGGTAGCCTTGATGTAGCGAAGCGGAATCAAGGATTGCACTACAAAACCTTGATTTCACTCCGTTACATCAAGGCTACGCATCCAATCACCCTCAAAAATCCAGCACAATAAAAAGTCTATTCTTCACGAATTGCCTCAGAATCTGATAGGCTTTTTTGATCCAAAAAACTAATAATATCACCCAGTATCGGCTCTTTATTTTGAAAAGGGATAGAAAGCGCACCCAGAATCGAAGCATGATCTATATCATCATAGATATGAGTATGCACCTCTCCCCCAGCCTTTTTTATTTTAGCCCTCAGGTTTTTTATATTTTTAGGAAACACAGTGGTATCTTTGTTCCCATAAAGCAATAACAAAGGTGGCTCGGTTCCATCAACAAAATTTATTGGTTGTGATATAGGATACTGGTCTTCTGGCGCAAACACAGCATATTGATAAGGTTCAGTGAATGGTAAAAAATCATAGGGACCAGCCAGGCCAATAAAACCTTTAATACTGCTATAGGTTTCTGTTTTCAATATTTCTTCATTTAAAGTTAACATGGCTGCTAACTGAGCACCTGCGGAATGTCCCATTAAAAAAAGCTTGTTTGAATCCCCATTGTAATTATGAATATTTTTCTTAACCCACTCTACCACCATAGCTGTATCAGCAAGAATTTCCTTAAATAATATTTCAGGATATCGTTGGTAATCTGCAATTACAACCACATACCCATTTGAAGTCAATGCTTGTGCGACAAAAATATATTCTTCTTTATTTAGGGTCTTACACCCTCCCCAGCAACCACCATAAAAAAATATAACCACGGGTTTTGATGTTTGATTTGTTTCAGGCAACTGTTCTGGAACATAAACATCCAATTTATTTAATGCATGTTCAGCATAAACTAAATTTTCATGTACTGTGTAGTTCCCCGTTCTGGCCAATGTATTAACCACGAATAATGAAACACTAGTGCATGAGCATAGTATCAACACTATACTTATGAATAAAATGGTCGAACGTAACATACGAAAAAGTACTCCGTTTAAAAAATAGCTATCCAAAATAATAAAAAATACCACAGGATTGAATGACTCAAAACCTTGATTCCACTTCGTTCCATCAAGGCTACTACTCTCACAATTTTGGTTTGGTAAGTTTGGAGCCAATATTGTACGGACTTCAATCCACTTCGAATTAAAATAGTCTGAATAGGCGGACTCAAGTCCGCTCTACAATACTCATTATTTCAAAATTAAAACCCCAGAAAGTATACATTGCTATTAAATGAAACGATCTATGTTCTAATAGTCCGATGAATACAAATCCTCCTATTTTATACAGTTTTCGCCGCTGCCCATATGCTATGAGAGCACGAATGGCGATTGTTTACTCAGCAATTTATGTTGAATTAAGAGAAGTGGTTTTACGCGATAAACCACTGCAATTATTGGAAATTTCTGCCAAGGCTACAGTTCCTGTTTTGCTATTGGCTGACGGTAAAGTTTTGGAAGAAAGCCTGGATATTATGCATTGGGCTTTATCGTTGAATGATAAGGATCATTGGCTGAAAAATGGATCTCCAGAAGGCATTAACTCACTGATTCAATGGAATGATGGTGAATTTAAATATTATTTAGATCGATACAAATATGCAGACCGATATCCACAACAAAATGAAGAATATTATCGGGAAAAAGCGGAAATATTTATACGAGCATTAGAAGAAAGACTTAATAGTCATGATTTTCTGTGTGGAAAATCTATTTCATTAGCTGATATTGCAATTTTTCCTTTTATCCGCCAATTTGCTAATGTGGATATTAAATGGTTTCAAAATTCAGCGTACAAAAAGCTAGATCGCTGGTTAAAACATCAATTGAGCTCTGCATTATTTATATCCATTATGGAAAAATATCCTGCCTGGTCGACTGATAATAATACCCAAATTATACATCTTAACAAATCAAAAGAGTGCTTGAGTTAAGCACACAACAAAATCCATCCTTATAGCATCAAATATGAGATACTAATTCACGCATTCATTAATATAATCTTACTATTTCGAAGTCTTTTCAAGTCAATTCTTTAGCTTGTAAATCAGCATGATAAGATGACCTTACCAAGGGAGCACTAGCAACATTTTTAAAGCCTAAAGCTTTTGCTGTCTCAGCATAAAGATCAAATTGCTCAGGTGTAACGTATTCTTTAACAGGCAAATGATCTTTACTGGGTTGCAAATACTGTCCCAAAGTTAACATATCGCAATCATGTGCCCGCAAATCTCGCATCAACTGATGCACTTCTTCTATTTTCTCTCCTAAACCCAGCATGATTCCAGACTTTGTCATTACAGTAGGCTCTGCTTGTTTATATTTTTTTAACAAGCTCAGAGATCCCATATAATCTGCTCCAGGTCTTGCCTGTTTATACAAACGCGGAACAGTTTCCAGATTATGATTAAAAACATCACACGGAGTCTGCTTAAGTATTTCTAGCGCTTTATCCATACGTCCCCGAAAATCAGGAACCAGCACTTCAATTTTGGTTTCAGGCGATTGTTTCCTTATTTCTTGAATACAAGCCGCAAAATGTCCTGCACCCCCGTCTCTTAAATCATCTCGGTCTACTGAAGTAATCACTACATATTTTAAAGCCATCGCTTTAATTGTTTGCGCCAGATTTATTGGTTCTTGCGGATCCAATACTCTAGGCCTGCCATGAGCCACGTCGCAAAAAGGACAACGACGGGTACAAATATCCCCCATAATCATAAAAGTTGCGGTTCCATGACTAAAACATTCAGCCAAATTAGGACAAGCTGCTTCTTCACAAACTGTATAGAGATTATTTTGCCTTAAGGTTTTTTTTAAACGAGTAATGTTTTCATTTGCAGAAATTTTTACTCGTATCCAGTCTGGCTTTCTTAAAACTGGTGCATTAGTCTCAACTTTAATGGGTATTCTTGCCAGTTTGGTTGCATTGCGTTGATGCGTTTCAGGAGTTGATCTGGAGGGTGCATTTTGGCTCATTGTTTTATTCCTAGCTGAATCTGATGAACCAAAGGCACAGCCAATTCATAAGTTTTAATATTAATATTTAAATCTGCAAGTTGAGTAACTTCCAGATTAGGGTAACCGCAGGTATTAATCATATTGAAAGGATCTAAATCCATATTATTATTGAAACTAAGTCCATGATAACAACAGCCTCTTTTGACTCTTAATCCCACCGAACCAATTTTTTTATTATTAACATAAACACCAGGGGCTTCAGGCTTTGCTTCCGCTTTTATCCCATATTGAGATAAGCTTGCTATCATTGCTTGCTCAAGTAGTGTGACTATTTCTCGAACGCTCATTTTAAGCCGTTCTATATTCAGTAAAAGATAAATAACACACTGCCCTGGCCCATGATAAGTAACTTGACCACCACGGTCTGTCTCAACTACTGGAATGTTCTCTATATTAAGCAAGTGCTCTGTTTTACCATTAAGACCTAAAGTAAAGACCGGCGGGTGTTCTACAATCCAGATTTCATCCTTTGATTGCTGATCTCTTGTCAAAGTATATGACTGCATATTCTTCCAGACTTTTTCATAATCCTGAAGGCCTAATCTTCGTAAAATAGTTTCCATTGATGAGTAATCATACTAAGAGGTTTTAAGGAATGGAAAATAAATAACTTATTCAAAAAACGCTTTTGACTGATTGGGTGAATTTTCCAGACGATACCCAAAAACGAAATCTCATACCTACAAAACTATCGGATTTCGTTTTTGCACTACGCTTAACAATCTCATCCAACCTACAGAATAACACCTTCAGTTGTAAAATTTAATCTCTTAACTTAATTGCAGTAATGCGCTGTGAGAGAACAATTATACATCGCATGATTCCAGTTACAGAATTTATAGTAAATAACATGCTGATCGCACGACTGGTTTCGCTCACTTAGGAGTAAGGATTTAATAACCTGCACATTATAAGTACCCAAGCATAATTAATTTAACATTTTACT
>CAYNRB010000190.1:0-6140 GCA_964399475.1 uncultured Methylomarinum sp. | reverse complement strand
CAGAAATAAAAATCCTACGCAATTCTGGCATATTTATTGTTGGAAACCACCTAAATCAATTAAGTATCAAGTGGTGGATTCGACTCATAAATTGCGAGTTTTTCGGGTTATTGCGGAGTTGCATATTATGACTCACTATGGACACTGATTATTACCTGAACATGAACATGAACACTTAGCATTTTTTAATAATAGCTGTTGATGATCAATAATCATGTAATTCTCGCATTGATTTTTGCTCACTGCTAACCTATCCGTTTATTTAAACAGGACAAGGTGATGCTAACAAAGAGAATATCAATGCGGCAATTACGCGAAGTATTACGATTTCGACTGCATGCAAAATTAGCATAGGTCAAATAAGAGATAGCCTCAGATTAAGTCTGGGTGCGATACAAAGATAGTCAGTCAGGCTAAAAATCTGGATAGGTAACAGAATTTCAGTTTTGCTGAAAGATAAGCTTGAGAGTGATTGGGCTTTGTTGAATAGTTTCCATAGAACCAGATTATAATCAGCTCAGTGAGAAAAAAAAAGGTAGTGTATTTTAGAATGCTCGGTGCTCTTGATCTTATGCTTAATAGGCTAGCATATTCTTTATTTTCCATTCCTTAGCGTTATAACTAAATCAACCTTGCTGTCATTTCCAATGGTATGAGCTTAATATTACTTATGAGTAACGCGAATTAAAACCTATTCCAGACCCAGCTTCTTTAATCGATAACGTAATGATCTGAAAGTCATTCCTAAATATTTTGCTGTCGCTGTTTTATTCCAACGATTCTCTTCTAGGGCTTTACTGATCACGTCTTTTTCAATTTTTTCCAGATAGGCTTCTAATGAAACATCGTCCTGGATGTAGTCATCAACTTTAGGTCGCTCAGAACTGATGGGTAAGTTTAAATCATCAACATCAATCACATCCCTATCAGATAAAGCCAAAGTGCGTTCCAATATATTCTCTAATTCACGGACATTACCAGGAAATGAATATCTATTTAAAGCATTCATTGCTGCTTTGGTTATTACGGGTAGTTGCTGATTATTTCCTGCCGCTAACTTTGTTAATAAAAAATCAGCAATCTCAGGTATATCTTCCGGTCTTACGCGTAAAGGTGGCATTATCAGCTCAATCACATTAATTCGATAATACAAATCCTGTCTAAACTCGCCATTTTCAACCATTACCCCTAAATCTTTATGCGTGGCACTTAAAAGCCGCACGTTAATAGCTTTTTCCTTCTGATCACCGACTGAAAGAATTTTTTTCTCTTGTATAACCCGCAATAGTTTTACTTGAAGCGTTAGTGGCAAATCAGCAACCTCATCTAAAAATAAAGTTCCCCCCTCAGCAACCTGAAACAAGCCTTGTTTATCAGCTACTGCGCCTGTAAAGCTACCTTTTTTATGGCCAAAGAACTCGCTTTCCATTAATTCATGAGGAATTGCCCCACAGTTAACCGCAATAAAAGGATGATCACTTCTAGGACTTTGCTTATGTATCAACTTGGCAACTAATTCTTTCCCAGAACCTGATTCCCCTGATATATAGATAGGTGCCTGACTTCGTGCTAGCTTATCAATTTTTGTTCGAATATCTCTCATCATCTGAGAATCACCTAACAACAAATGACGTGTTCGTCTTTCTTTTATTCGTTCAGAATCCTCTGCGAGTTTAAGTGCATTTTTAACTAACTGTCTAAGCACAGTTAGGTCAACAGGCTTGGACAAAAAATCAAAAGCGCCGATTTTCATTGCCTTGATAGCTATATCCATATTACCGTGAGCAGTGATTACTGCAACCGGAAAAGGTGAATGACTTTTTTGAATATACTCAACTAGATCAAGGCCATTACCATCAGGTAATTTCATATCCGTCAGACAGAGATCAAAATGGTGTGATGCCAATAATTCTTTTGCTATGGTTATATTTTCAGCCGATAGTGTTCGAATTTTCATTCTGTTCAATGTGATTTCCAACAACTCTCTAATGTCAGGTTCATCATCAATAATGAGCGTAAAAGGCATATTCATAATTCAATTACAGATTGTTCAGCATGAGGTAAAGAAAGAATGAAGCAGTTTTTATCATCATCCGTGACGGCATATGTCAACTTTGCCTGATTAATCTCAGCTAACTCTTTAGAAATATAAAGTCCTAAACCAGTACCTGTAGAAGAAGTGGTAAAGAAAGGTTCAAAAAGCTGCTCAACAATCCCTTCATTCATTTTTTCTCCGCTATCTATCACCTTAATACTAGGAAAACCATCTAAAACACAGATTTCAATAATAATTTTGTGCTCAGAAACATTGCCATACTTTAATGCATTAGAACATAAATTATCGAAGATTTGTTTTAAATGTCCTGTATCCATATAAACCCATACATCTATATCTATTGTCTCAATTATAAAATTGCTAGCATCATAAGCCATGTCATGATTAAAATTATGCAAAGAATTGTTTATCCACTCATTGAGATTAATTTTTTCTCGCTTTGATGGCTCTCTTCGAGAAAGCTGTAGAACATCTTCAATAATTTTATTGACTCTCTGACAATGAGATTGAATAATTTCCGTCAATCTTTGATCTTCTGGCAATAAATTAGGCGCTTCTGATAAAAGCTGACCGGCATGACTAATCGCACCTAAAGGGTTGCGAATTTCATGGGCAATACTAGCTGTAAGACGACCCAATGATGCCAACTTACTCTGTTGCAATTTTTGATTATAAAGTGATATATCCTCTAAAATTATCATATAAAATGTTTCTTGACGCGTCTTAAGTAATGAGAATCGAAAATATATTTCCCGATGATTAGGCAACATGATTAATGCATAATCTTGCCTTATATCATCTAGCCATTGCTGAAAAAAACCAGTTAATTTTGGTGCCACTTCAAATAGATACTGAGGCTGAACAGCTGATTTAGTACTATAAATAATATTCAAAGCTGATTCATTACACATTTTAATCTGTTGCTGAGCATTACTAATAATAATACCCGATTGCATATACTGGATAATATATTGATTCAATTCCTCCAGATTGGAAATTGTCTGTTTATGTTGCGATGCTAAAATTTCTGATTGTTCGGTTCGTTGAGCAAGAACATAGGATAAAAAAGCGGTTGTAAAAAAGGATGCGCCTAGCATACCCGCATAGGTAAAAGAGGTTTTAATATTTAATGCAGTTTGTATGATATAAAGTTGTTCTGCCAAAATTGCTAAACTTGCGAAAGCTGCAAAAAATATCGCACAGCGTCCTCCAATGAGTAAACCTCCTGCTGCAATAGTTATTGCGAGTAGAATACCAATCCCACTATTGATACCTCCACTCGCATGCATTAATAAGGTTATAAACAAAATATCGCTAAGAATAACTATTTGTGCCTGTATGGAATACCTGAGTGTTCGCCAGAAAACAAAAAAACCAGATAGGAGACATACTAGCCAATAAGCCAGACTAACATTGTTATAAAACTCGGCATTGTTGATTCCAAGTAATGAAGGCCCATATTGACTATAAAACAGGATCATAAACAATGATGAAACGATGAATCGGTAAAGAAAAAATATTTTTAATAATGACCAGGCTTGTTCAACGGGTATGCCATATCCTTTTGATAAAGGACAAGGGTAAATTTTATTAAATTGAAAGGGTGTCATAATGTAGGGTGTTTTAAAAAAACCGATAGAATCTAGATAAACAATATTGTATACTTCGCGCGTCCATAGCAGTAAGCAACATACTGGAGGCATTGATCTTTTGCCAGAAACGCATAATTAAGGTTGCAACTCAATCAGATTTTTTGATCTGGAATAACTCTAATTTACACGCTACCAGTCAATAGCAAAAACGACTTTGGAAACTCGCACCTTTGACTACGCAATTTTAGAATAAAGATACACCTCTGACATCACTTAAACTGATTTCAGAACCTCGTTTACTATTACTAATATTGCTCTCAAAAAAAGCCAGAGCATATTCAAGCATAGCAGACCTTCTATTTTATCATATCATTGATAGTACGCTTCACAGGGGAGAAAAAAATGAATATACACGAGTATCAGGCTAAACAATTGTTTCAGTCATTTGGTATTCCTGTTCCACAAGGTATCAAAGTGACAACCTCCAGTGACGCTGTTGAAGCAACCAAAAAAATCCCCGGAACAGTTTGGGTAGTAAAAGCACAAGTTCATGCGGGAGGTCGCGGTAAAGTCGGGGGCGTAAAACTAGCTAAAAATACGGATGAAGTCAAACAATTTGCTTCAGAAATGTTAGGCAATCGACTGGTT
This sequence comes from uncultured Methylomarinum sp., assembly GCA_964399475.1. GTDB lineage: Bacteria > Pseudomonadota > Gammaproteobacteria > Methylococcales > Methylomonadaceae > QPIN01. The sequence continues at coordinate 1,844 of CAYNRB010000190.1, read as the reverse complement.
ACCAAACAAACCGGTGCAGAAGGCCTGCCAATAGAGTCGGTGCTCATCGAACAAACTTCTGCTATCAAACGAGAATTTTATTTGAGTATTCTCGTTGACAGAGCCACTGAACGCGTCATGTTTGTGTCGTCGATAGCCGGAGGAATGGATATAGAAACGGTTGCTGAAGAAACACCTGAAAAAATAGTTTCTTTGATCATAAACCCAGCGGCGGGTCTACAACCTTATCAATGCAGACAAGTCGCTTTTGATTTATCTTTGCAGGGTGCCCAAATTAGAGCACTTGAAAAAATCATGCAAGGGATGTATTGCCTATTACTAGAAAAAGATGCCAGCCAAATAGAAATCAATCCGTTAATTGAAACAGATGACGGTGACCTTGTAGCTTTGGATGCCAAAATTAATTTTGATGATAATGCAACAGCACTTCATCCCGATATTTTAGAACTCAGAGATGAAGGCCAGGAAGATGAAAAAGAAAATAAAGCCAAGAAATTTGACCTTAATTACATCACTCTGGATGGATCAATAGCCTGTATGGTTAACGGTGCTGGCTTGGCAATGGCAACCATGGATTTAATCAAGCTTAAAGGTGGCTCACCCGCTAATTTCCTGGATGTTGGAGGCGGCACCACAACAGAAAAAGTCTGCGAAGCCTTTAAATTAATTTTATCTGATACTAATGTCAAAGCTGTTTTAGTCAATATATTTGGCGGCATTGTTCAGTGTGATGTGATAGCCAATGGAATTTTAACCGCTGTTGATGAGGTACATGTTAACGTTCCTGTTGTGGTTAGACTGGAGGGCACCAACGCGGAAAAAGGCAGAGAATTATTAAACAATTCTAATTTAGGTCTAGTCGCAGCAGATAATCTAGCCAGTGCAGCCGAACAAGTCGTCGCTTTAGCAGAGGAAGTCGCATGAGTATTTTAATCAATAAACAAACCCGACTGATATGTCAGGGTTTTACTGGCAAACAAGGTACATTCCACTCCGAACAGGCTTTAGCCTATGGTACTGAATTAGTTGGTGGGGTAACACCCGGTCGTGGCGGCCAGACTCACTTGAATCTACCGGTTTTCAATACGGTTGAAGAAGCAATAAAAATCACAAATGCAACAGCCAGCATGATTTATGTACCTCCCTTTTATGCGGCAGATGCAATACTGGAAGCTGTTGATGCCGGAATCAATCTGATTATATGCATTACTGAAGGAATTCCCGTTCTGCAAATGCTTAAAGTAAAAGCTGCTATGGCAGGTACTGATACTTTATTAGTTGGCCCCAATTGTCCCGGTGTAATTACGCCTGGAGAATGCAAAATTGGCATCATGCCAGGTAACATTCATTTACCCGGATCAATTGGTGTCGTTTCAAGATCAGGCACACTGACTTATGAAGCCGTCCATCAAACCACCCATGAAGGGTTAGGTCAAAGTACCTGTGTTGGAATTGGGGGGGATCCGATTCATGGTATGACCTTTATTGATGTTCTCAGTCGCTTTCAGGCAGATGATCAAACCAAAGGCATTATTATGGTAGGTGAAATTGGTGGAGGAGAAGAGGAAGAAGCCGCTGACTATATTAAAGATAATGTAACTAAACCCGTAGTTGCCTATATAGCAGGCAGAACGGCACCACCTGGAAAACGCATGGGTCATGCGGGTGCCATTGTTACCGGCGGAATAGGCACTGCAGAAGGAAAAGTCGCGGCATTGAAATCCGCAGGAATTGAAGTCGTCAATTCACCTACTGAATTAGGTGTGGCAATGAAGGCTTGTTTATAAAAAATTCGTATCCGCTATAAATTATAGGGAAGTGAAAAACTTAATGGACAGTAGGGT
>CAYNRB010000189.1:0-6146 GCA_964399475.1 uncultured Methylomarinum sp. | reverse complement strand
GGGGAGCTTCATACTTCACAGAGCAAGATGGTACATGGCATCAAACAATTATTCGTGATACGGATTTTACTCCAAGTCACGTGATTGAGTTCTACTTGTCATATCCAATTTACATCATTACTGGTGTATCAGCATTCTTATATGCTAAAACCAGATTACCTACTTACCAGGAAGGTTTACACCTTATGTATATGGTAGCTGTAATTGGTCCTTTCATGATTCTGCCAAACGTTGGCCTGAATGAGTGGGGACACACTTTCTGGTTTATGGAAGAGTTATTTGTTGCTCCATTGCATTACGGTTTCGTATTCTTTGGATGGGCTGCTCTTGGTGTTTTAGGTGTAATGAACACAGAAGTACTAGCAATAGGCAAGTTACTGAAAAAAGATCTAGCTTAATTTTTTTAATAAGTTAGTACAATAAAAACTGTCTCCTGGCAACTCCCGCATTAAATGTGGGGTTTGCTTAAGATAGTTAATAAATATAATTTTAATTTTTAGGAGGTAAGCTAATGAGCGCATCTCAATCAGCTGTACGATCTCGCGCAGAAGCCGTTGCGGTTTCACGCACATTCGACTGGATGATTCTCTTTGTATTATTCACTGCCGTTTTGGGTGGATATCACATTCATTTTATGTTAACTGGTGGTGACTGGGATTTCTGGTCTGACTGGAAAGATAGACGTTTATGGGTAACTGTAGTTCCCATCGTTGCAATAACATTCCCTGCTGCTGTTCAAGCATGTTTATGGTGGAGATACCGTTTACCAATCGGTGCAACATTATGCGTGTTGGCATTGTTAATTGGTGAGTGGATTAATAGATATTTTAACTTCTGGGGTTGGACATATTTCCCAATCAATATCTGTTTCCCTTCACAATTAATACCAGGTGCTATTTTACTTGACGTTATCTTAATGTTAGGTGGATCAATGACACTGACTGCTATCGCTGGCGGTTTGGCATGGGGATTAATTTTCTATCCAGGTAACTGGCCAGTAATTGCTCCATTACACATTCCAGTTGAATACAACGGAATGATGTTTACTCTAGCTGATTTATCAGGTTACCACTATGTACGTACTGGTACTCCTGAGTATATCAGAATGGTTGAAAAAGGGACCTTGAGAACATTTGGTAAAGACGTTGCACCAGTGTCTGCGTTCTTCTCTGGTTTCATATCAGTCATTATCTATTTCTTATGGCATTTCTTCGGTAAATGGTTTTCTCAAACTGGCTTTATCGCAGACGACGCTACATAGATCAGAAATAGAATATGTAATCTAGGCGGTAAGTAATATTTTTACCGGACATTAATAACACTAATGATTCTCTAGTAATAGAGGAGGATATATGAAAATAATAAAAGACAAGATTGCGAAATTGTCCTTTGTCGCACTGCTTGTTACTGTAACAGCGGCGATGTTCTACACTCCAACAGCTTCAGCTCACGGTGAAAAGTCACAAGCAGCGTTCATGCGTATGCGTACTATTCACTGGTTTGATCTGACATGGACAAAAGATGAAGTAGCAGTTAATGATACAGTAGTAATTAAAGGTAAATTCCACGTTTTCGCTGGATGGCCAGATTCTGTTGATAAGCCTGATACTTCTTTCTTGAACATCGGTATTCCAGGGCCAGTATTTATTCGTGCGGGTTCTTGGATTGGCGGTCAATTGGTTCCACGTTCAGTTGCTTTAGAGCTGGGCGAAACTTATGACTTCAAAGTATTGTTGAAAGCACGTCGTCCAGGTGACTGGCACGTACATACAATGATGAACGTAGAAGGCGGTGGTCCAATCATCGGTCCAGGTAAATGGGTAACTATTACTGGTTCTATGGCTGACTTTGTTAACCCAATCGTAACATTGACTGGTCAAACAATCGACTTAGAAACTTTCAACATTGAAAACATCTACTTCTGGCATGCTTTCTGGTATGCAATTGGTTGTGCTTGGATGTGGTACTGGGCTAAAGGTCCACTATTCATTCCTCGTCAACTTGCAGTTGCAGCGGGTAAAGCTGATACATTAATCTCTCCAACTGACAAGAAAGTTGGTATAGCTTTCGCAGTAGGTACTATTGCTTTGGTTGCTGTTCTTATGGGCACAACAAACGACAAGTATCCTGTAACTACACCACTTCAAGCTGGTACAATGCGTGGGATTCAGTCACTAGTTATGCCTGAGTCTACAGTTTCTGTAACTGTTGATGATGCTACATATCGTGTACCAGGTCGTGCTATGCAAATGTCATTGACTGTAACTAACAACGGTGATTCTCCTGTTCGTTTAGGTGAGTTCATGACTGCATCAGTTCGTTTCTTGGATCCAGACGTGTTAGAAGATGAAACAGGTTATCCTGATGACTTGTTAGCAGAAGAAGGTTTATCTGTAAGCGATAATAGTCCTTTGGCTCCAGGTGAGACTAGATCTATGAACGTTACAGCTTCTGACGCTGCATGGGAAGTATACCGTTTAGCTGATTTGATTTATGATCCAGATAGTCGTTTTGCTGGATTGTTGTTCTTCTTTGATGCTGATGGCAACCGTATTTTAACTATGGTTGACGCTCCATTAATCCCATCTTTCATCTAATGAAAAGTATTTAAAAACGAAAGTTTTTAAATAGGGATAAGAACCCTCATCACTGTAAAGTGATGGGGGTTTTTTTTTGGAAAGTAGATGGGTATAAATAAGAATTGAAAAGTAAATGGATAATGAAAAGGTTTTTAAGACTTATATAGAAAAGTAACAAGTCAAAACAACTTTTGATTAGCCTTTTATCTAATAAAAGGCTAATCAAAATCTGGGAATTAAAGCTAGTTTATAATCATCTATAAATTGTTAATTTAAGATACTAAAGGAAAATTAATTTTCTTGAAAAGAAGCGAGTTAATTAAGAACAGGAGAAACTAAATCAAAACTTATAAAAAATAAATTTATTTAGGGAGTTGTGATATATCGGAATTGAAAAGGTGATGATTTTTAGTCCGCGGTAGGCGACAGGAAAATTTTCTGATCTGATGTATGCGATAGCATGCGAGGGAGTCTAAAACTTTTTATACCGACAGCCGTCAAGCCAGTAAGGTAGCCTTAACGGAGCGGATTATGTGCGGAGTTAGTTGAGGCGGATTCAGGACGGGCTGGAGCTTACTAATCGCTGTTCATTTTTTGCATTCTGGGGCAAGGACACCACAGAAACCAAAAAATGAGCAATGGCGCGCTCTTGAACCCAAAAAGAAATCTATAGGTACTTAAAATAAAGATATGGTGAAAATAATAATTCTGAAATTGACGAAAAGTAGAAAGTACTAAAAATATTAAGAGGCAGAGGAAGAAGGGATCCTAGAAAAAGTCGCAAATAGTGTGAGGCTAAAATAAACCCAATTGAATCTGAGCGACTTCAGACATCATTGCTCTGTCCCAGGGAGGATCTAAAACCACTTCAACATTTACAGAATTAACGCCAGTAAGAGCGCGAATATTTTTTTCAACATCTCCCTGAATGACTGGCCCCATACCGCAACCAGGTGCAGTTAATGTCATCTTAATAGTTACGTCATTTCCTGTAACAGCGGGTTCAACATTACATTCATAAACTAATCCTAAATCTACTATATTGACAGGTATTTCAGGATCATAAACAGTTTTCATTACTTCCCAACAATTTTTCTCAACAGCTTTAACATCGGTCTCTAAAACAAGGGTGTGTAAAGTATGAGGTTCTTTTCCTAAAGAATCTGCGTCGACACCAGAAATGCGAACCATGTGGCCATGTTGTGTCACGACAGTGTAATTGTCACCTAATGATTGATGAATAGTGACTTCATCCCCTTTGGATAAGGTGCTGTGATTTCCATCAGGGATCATAACGACGTTTACATCACGGGATAAAATAATAGTTTCTCTGTCAGACATGATTATGTGATGGTAAAAAATTTAATGCATCAATAGATTGGCCGGTAACTCCAAGGCTATCATGACTAAATAAATAGTTATAAACAGGGTTTAAGCTATCCATTGCAGGTAGTAAACGGTTATCTTCTGCTGGAAATACTTTTTTTCGAAGTGGTGAGTTAATTGGGCCAGGAATTAAGATATTAACTCGAATCTTATTAGAAGATTCAAGTTCATTAGCCAAAATTTTTGCAAATCCTTCCATTGCAATTTTAGAAACACCATAAGCTCCACTATAAGCTTTTGGAATTCGTGCCATTGAATCACTTGTAAAAACAATAGATGCATGTTGGCTTTTCTGTAAAACAGGTAGCAATACTCGCGTAAGCAAAAATACGGCATTTAAATTTACATTTAAGGTATGTCCCCAGTCTTTAGTTTCATGTAATTCAATAGGTGTATATGAACTAAGCTCTACAGCAGAATGAAGTAACCCCTGAAGAGAGCCATATTTCTTTTCAATAGTGCTGGCTAATTCTTCATATTGTAGTTCAGAGGCTCCAGCAAGATCAAAGGGATAAAGAGCGGGAGTGGGTGCTCCAATATCAATTATTTGATCATAAATCTTTTCAAGTTTTGCTATGCTTTTATCTAGTAGTACTATTTGCGCACCTTGTTGAGCTAGAGTAAGTGCAGCAGTAGAACCTAGTCCGCCTCCTGCACCAGTAATTAAAATAACGTGATTAGTTAATGACATGTTTCCAAGATCCATGCAGTTAAATGGTCAGGAGATTCAATTAAGAGATCAGCTCCCCATTGATCAGGCTGATCATCAGGTTTTAGATAACCATATGTTGCAGCTAGAGTTTTCATGTTGGCATTTTTTCCGGCATCAATATCATGAAGCGCATCACCAATATAAACACACTCTTCTGGTTTAACCTTAGCTTGTGCGCAAGCGGTAAAAAGAGGTTCAGGGTGCGGTTTTGTGTGAGCAGTGGTATCGCCGCTTATAATGCAGGCGGCACGAGTATCAAGATTAAGAGCGGAAACCAAAGGATGAGTAAAGCGTTCTCTCTTATTAGTAACAATTCCCCATTTAAGACCAAGCGACTCAATGGTGTTTAAGGTTTCAGTCATACCAGTAAAGAAACAACTATGTTCAGCAATATTATTTTGATAAAAAGTCAGCATATGATCTAGAATATTACTGCGAGTATTTAAATCGGTTTGTCCGATACTATTATCAATCATAACTTCTGCCCCATAAGATATATACGGTCGAACAGAGTGGGGGGCAACCTCTGTAAAACCATGTAGTTTAAGTGACTTATTCAAAGAGGCAATAAGATCAGGTGCAGTGTCAACCAATGTGCCATCCAGATCAAATAGTATGCAACTTAAGTTAAAATTTATGGACATCAAGTTTATTCTGAACGTTTGAAAGCAGCTATATAATTAACATCAATATCCTTACCCAAATTAAAACGTTTATTAAACGGATTGTACTCAATACCAACCAGTCCTTCTAATTCAAGCCCCGCTTTTCGTGCGGTTTGACTCAGTTCTGAGGGTTTAATAAATGTTTTATATTGATGGGTTCCTTTTGGAACCATTTTTAATAAATGTTCAGCTGCAATAATAGCAAGTAGATAGGCTTTTGGAACACGGTTAAGCGTAGAAAAGAATACCATGCCGCCAGGTTTTACCAATGTTGCACAAGCGGATATAATAGAATCAGGATCAGGTACGTGCTCCAGCATTTCCATACAGGTAATATGATCAAAACTTTCAGGAGATTGCTCAGCAAGAGCTTCTGCGCTTATTAGTTGATAATTAGCTTGAACGCCTGATTCAAGACCATGCAACTCTGCAATGTCAATTAGTGCATCACTTAAATCAATTCCTAGAGCATTGACACCCAGTTTAGCAAGACCTTCAGTCAGTATGCCTCCACCACAACCTACATCAACAACACGTTTATCTTGCAGTTCTGCATAGCTTTGTATAAATTTTAGTCTTAGTGGGTTAACATCATGCAAGGTTTTAAATTCACCTTGTGGATCCCACCAGCGTTCAGCTTGTGATCCAAATTTTTCAATTTCATGTTGGTGTACATTTTCTGCTGTGCTCATAATCTCTGGCTCATTATATATATGATATAGTTTACTATATTACTGGGTTATTCGCTATTGGTTGCAAAACTAAATCTAATAAGCATAATAATTGGAATAATTGGCTTGCCAT
>CAYNRB010000188.1:0-6221 GCA_964399475.1 uncultured Methylomarinum sp. | reverse complement strand
AGCTCCCGAAGCATTAGAAATGACTTTGGCATCTGCCTTTTTTGTTTAGGAATGAAAAATAAATAAATTGTACTTTATGGCGTAGGATTTTTGTTCGTATTCAAGGCGAAGCAACAGGCGCATTGCTACAACGAAGAAGACAGACAAAAAGATTAGAATCATCTCACCTCCCTTGTCACTTGAAAAGAAGTAATCAATGTCAATTAATGCAACAGAAAAATACACCGTAATCGTTGTAGACGATGATCCAGCCATTCAGCTTCTAGTAATAGAATGCCTTGAACAGGAAAAAGATTTTCGTGTGTTTACCTGTCTAGACGGGGAGTCTGCACTGAAAAAACTCTCAAAAGTAAAAGCTGACATTATTCTTCTGGATATCAATATGCCGGGGATTAGTGGAATTGAGACGTGCATTCAAATTAGACAACAATTTTATTATCAACAGTTACCCATATTGATGATGACTGGAATGGATGATATTAAATCAATCGATCAATCGTACGAAGCAGGCGCCACTGACTTTATTACCAAACCGGTAAATTGGCCACTACTGGTTCACCATATTCGTTATATTTTACGTGCCAGTATGACACTGGTTGAAAATGATTACTATATGCAGTTACAAGCCTTAAACCTAAATCTTTCAGGTTTAACTCATAAGCATTTTGATTCTGTAGGAAACTTACTCATAGAAGCGATTAAAATAATAAAAAGTTACAGCATCTGTTTTGACAAAGAAATTCAAATTGTATTAGATCAAACTCAAGCAGATCAGCATGGTTTAAAAAGCATTCCCAGCAACGAAAATAACCTCTGCCTACAATCTCCTTCTGCTATTCTTGCAACAAAAAGTCAATATACAAAACAAAGCACTCTCTGTTTTCCTTTACGTTTATCCGGCAAAGAAATTGGCATTCTCTCTATCAATAGTTCAATACAAAATTTTTCCACCCCCTTCTTTCGCTCAGTTTCCGATACAATCAGCCAGTTAATTGAACAAGTTAGGGATAGGCTGGAATTACAATTTGCTGCCAATTATTTTGACCATAGCCTTGAAGGAATTCTCATTATTGATAGGCAAGGGAAAATCATGAGAATTAATCAAGCCTTCACCAAAATAACCGGTTATGAAGCTCATGAAGTTATTGGTAAAAGTTATACTTTATTGCGATCTATTAAACATAATCAGGCTTTTTACCAGACTATATGGAATTCACTGAATCAAAATGGCTCCTGGCAAGGAGAAATATGGAAAAAACATAAGACGGGTCGTGTTTTTCCTGAATGGATCAGTATTGTTAAAATTGAACAACAAAATACCACGCTGTATATGGGTGTCTTTGTTGATATTAGTAGACAAAAACAACAAGATCAGAATATTGAGCGCCTCGCCTACTATGATAGCCTGACAGGGATTGCTAATCGTACTTTGTTTTATGATCATTTAGAATTAGCCGTCAAACAAGCCAGACACCAAGATAAAGGTTTGGCATTAATACTGATTGATTTGGACAGATTTAAACTAGTCAATGATTCATTGGGAATTAAATATGGTGATCAGTTACTCATTCATGTGGCCAGCCAATTAAAATCTTTAGCCATCAATGGACATTCCATTGCTCGATTAAATAGTGATGAATTTATTTTGCTAATCACCAATCTTAAAAGTGATTATCAACATGCAAAAAAAATAGCCATTGATTTTGCCAAGCAGATTAAAAAAGATTTAAGTCGCCCTCAGCGCTTGGGAAATAAAGAACTGAGTATTACCTGTAGTATTGGAGTTTGTATTTTTCCTAACGACTCACAGCAGCCCAAAGAACTCATAAAACATGTCAATATTGCTATGCAAAAAAGCAAAAACAATGGCGGCGATTCCTATACCTGTTATGAACAAGCCATGTTAAATCAGGGTATCCAGCGGTTTAATATCGAACATGCTTTGCAAGGTGCTATACGAAATCAGGAATTAGAGATCTATTACCAACCCCAAGTCAATCAACAAGGTATAGTCATTGGTGCTGAATGTCTGCTGCGTTGGCGTACTGACAACCATGGCTGGATTACGCCTATAGAATTTATTCCCATTGCAGAAGAAACTGGGCTAATAAAAGAACTAGGGTCTTGGGTACTGACCTCAGCCTGTAAAAAAATAGTTGAATGGCAAAATAATGGCTATATGGATGAAAATGGCTTAGCTTATCTGGCTGTCAATATTTCACCACGGCAACTCAATGATAATCAGTTTATTGAAGAGTTAGACGAAATCATTAAAAAAAGTGGCTTAACGGATCTGTCTAAATTAGAACTGGAACTGACTGAAAGTTGTTTGATTACCAATCCACAATCCACTGTTAACATCGTTAACCAGTTACATAACATGGGAATCCGCCTATCCATAGATGATTTTGGAACAGGCTATTCGAGTCTTTCATATCTTAAAGATTTTGAGCTTGATACTTTAAAAATCGACCAATCATTTGTTAAGGAATGCCTTGAAAATGATAAAACTGCGGCAATAATACGAACCATAATCTCAATGTCAAAAAATCTTCAACTGAGTATTATTGCCGAAGGCATTGAAACACAATCTCAATGGCAATTCTTGAAAGACAATGATTGCCACTGTTTTCAAGGCTATTTTTTTTCAAAGCCCTTACCAGTGAAAGAATTCGAAAGGTATTTAAGAATAAAGAATCAGATAGATATCAAGTATTGAAATACATAAGGAACGTTATTGAATTTCAAATAGATTACTTGAATTCCTCCAGACCAGGTTGAATGGAGGATAATTCAATTGCAAAAATGATTCCGTACAGGTTGTTTATTTGCTATTCTTCCATAACTTAAATCTTTTTTTATAACCAATATGTCTTTCGATTTTTGTAATTCCATAAAACCCATAATACACAAGGCAGAGGAATTACTTTCTAAATCAAAAAATAAATTAAAAGAAAAAACTCAAGATTTTATCAATACTCCCTTCCAATCACCCAACTCAATGCCAGTGGATGACGTTATCCCCCCCGAACTGCTGAACGTCACTCAAGTTTCTACCGGTATTTTCTGGTTACAAGTTCCTGAAGCAAATCTTTACATTCTGTGTGGCTGCCCAGCTGAAGCAGTTAAACATTTAATGCGTAGTGGTTTTATTTCAAGCAAAACCAAAAACAATATTAGTTTCGAAACTGGACCGAATATTATCTTATTGTCAGATTTATTTGTACAACATGGAAACTTTTCTAATTTAGCTGAATTTCCAGTTCTGCATATGCTATATCGGCAAGGAATGATTCTCCCTGATCATCCAAATAATACAGGGATCAAGCCAACAATTATTGGAGATTCAAAACAACTTAACGCACAACTTAAATATATTCATCGTGGCAACTACGGATTATTATCTGCATCAGAACTGATGGAATCAGGTATTGAAGCTGATTTAGCCAAAGAGATGATGAAAATCAAAAATAAATTTGCTTTTGGTACCATTAAGTCGTCTAAAGAACTGGTAGATCAGATTGCAATTACTGAACAGTATACTGAGATCAGGAATGGGCTTCATGTTCGTCGCTTGGAAATAAACCAATTTGAATTTACTTATAAAAACCAATCAGTAGCCATTGATTTAAATTTATACAAAGGTGCTTTTTATTCTTGTCCCTACACACTAGATTACCATAATATTCCAAGAGAAAATTTTGCAGTTATTCATTCTGGAGAAGGTGATGGCTGGGATCTGAATCGCCCCAGTATGTCTAGCATTATTGTTTTTCAAGGTAAAATATACTTGATTGATGCTCCTCCCAATATTATCTTTATCCTGGAAAAACTGGGGGTAGACCTGAGTGAAATTAATGGCATTTTTCATACCCATATCCATGACGATCATTTTTCAGGATTACCCAATCTGATATTATCGGGTCGAAAAATTAAATATTTTGCAACACCCATGGTTAGAATGAGCACCTCAAAGAAATTGGCTGCATTGCTATCAATGAATGATTCCTGCTTAGCTGATTTTTTTGAGGTGCATGACTTGATTCCTGATCAATGGAACCCATGTGAAGGGATGGCTGTTCGTCCTATATACTCCCCTCATCCCGTAGAAAATAGTTTTTTTATCTTTAAAGCTGATGCAATAGCTGGAGATAAGACTTATGCGCATTTAGCCGATTTAACCCAGTTTAAGGTTTTAGATGAAATGAAAGGCATCACAGATAAAGATGTCTCAGAAGACTTTATAAACAAGGTTAAAACTGATTATTTAGTCACTGTGGATGTAAAAAAGATTGATATTGGTGGTGGTCTTATTCATGGTGATTCTGCCGATTTCATCAATGATGATTCAAAGAAAATTTTATTGGCTCACATTGCCAGGCCTTTGACTGATCAAGAAAAACAAATAGGTTCAGCTGCTCCTTTCGGTTCATTAGACATTCTCATCCACTCCCAACATAATTATTTAAGGCAACAGGCAATTCATCATTTACGCGCTATTTTTCCTCAGGTTCCCTTAAATCAACTAGATTCATTACTCATTGCCCCCATAATCCTGATCAACCCTGGCTCTGTCATTCGACACAAACACCAGCAATACGAACATGTAGACTTGATCCTTACCGGTGTTGTTGAATATATTCATGAACAAAAAGAGATGTCTTACACATTGTCAAATTGCTCTTTGATTGGAGACCTCTATACTTACTCAGAAAATGCTGTAGATACTTGGCGAGCGCGCTCACATGTCAACATTATGCGGTTATCAACGCAGGTGCTTCATGCATTTCTGAAAAAAACTGGACTTGAGATTCAATTTAAAAAAAATAGCCAGATCATTAGTTTTTTACTCACAACTTGGTTGTTTAGAGAAAAACTGCCTTTTGCTTTATTAAGTAAAATAGCCTCAGCCACACAAATAAAGCACTTAAAAAGTGGAGAGGCCTTGAATATTAATCGTAAGAAGAGCTTATTTTTAATTAAATCAGGTAGCCTGACGATTTCTAATAATCTAACTATAACTGAAGGCCAATTTGTCGGCGAAGAAAATTTTCTTGAAGGAATTAATGTAATACACACTTGTCAGGCTAATACAGAGACAGAACTCTATTTACTTGAAGGTCTATCCTTGAAGGAAATACCTATTGTTTATTGGAAAATATTGGAAACCGCTAATAAAAGGCATCTGATAGAAGGTTATATATACACTAAGGGAGATGGAAAAAAATAATCATCCAATCTTATTGGTCTTTTTGTCCGTCTTCGATCGTGCAGCAACAGTTACATAGCTTGCTATGCGCCTATTGCTGCACGACCAAAGACAAACAAAAATCCTGTCCAATAATGGACGATTATTTATTTCCAGCTGCCTAATTATAGTGACAATCGTCAAAAACCCCCTTCAATTTTTAATTAAGGATATTTCATTACTTAATATTCTTGAAAAAACATGAAAGAAACAGAAGGCGTTATTAAATACTCACTTAAGCATGATTACACCGCTCTAGACGAACACATATCCATAGCAGAATTAAATGCATGGAGATCAATACTTCTTAAGCTGGAACTCATCGGACAAATTCCAGGAAGATACAAAGGCTATGGGTTTGGAAATATCAGCCAAAGAATATCATCCAAAAACCCAAAATTTGTAATCACTGGAACCCAAACTGGAAACATCAGCTTACTATCAAAATGCCATTATTGCACTGTTCTTGATGCCGACCCTGCGAATAACTTTATCAAATCGTCTGGAGAAGTTAAACCATCATCTGAAGCTTTAACCCATGCAAGCATCTATCTGCAAGATGATTCCATACGTTCAATTATACATATTCACTGCCCTGAAATCTGGGATAACACAGAGAAACTCAAGTTACCGTATACCGTAGCAAGCATTGCTTATGGAACCCCAGAAATGGCAAATGAAGTCAAAAGACTCATGCAACTGCCGCAAACTAAACAGCAACAAGTATTTAGCATGCTGGGTCATGAGGATGGAATCATCGCTTTTTCTGATTCTATGGAAAAATCTGGCTGTACAATAATTAAACTCTTATCTCAAGCAAAACTTTTTTCCCAAGATCTATCGTCCATTTCTTGATCTAGAACTATTAATTTCACTTCGTAGATTGACAATATTGTTTGTAAAACACTACGCTGATGAAACCGTTCACACCCCTAGATATAAAATCTAAATTTTCACAGGAACTGGCGGCAAA
>CAYNRB010000187.1:0-6270 GCA_964399475.1 uncultured Methylomarinum sp. | reverse complement strand
GATTATGAAAGCTTGTAGGAATTAGCTTTTAGCTTTACGTTCTTTTATCAAACTAAGAAAACAAGCGGCAGAAAGACTGGATGATGCAAATAGCATACACATCACCATGATCTGGTATCGAACGGCTATAAAGGGTGAAACACCAGATAAAATCTGGCCTGTCATCATTCCAGGTAAAGAAACTAGGCCTACTGCAAACAGTGTATTTATGGTAGGTATAAGCGCCGCATTAAATGCATTGTTTCTTGCTTGGAGATAGTCTTTATTGTTTTTAAGTTCTGATTGGTAACGCTCTGCTGCCAGGCTGATACTGTTCATGGAGTTAGCTAATATCATTCCACCTAAGGGGATAATATATTGTGGCTGATACCAGGGATTTAATTCTAGTACGCCAGCTATTATTGCTATTAATGTGAAGCCACTGGCTAGTATTAGCGAGAATATGGCTTTGATTAACCATAGTTTGCGCTTTTGTTTAACATTTCCCAATGCGATCCAGCTGGCAATCAGGAGCATTACTGCGAGTAATGAAAGGGTGATGCTGGCTGAGTTTGAGGCAAAAACAGAATTTAAGAAAAAGCCGACTACTAGTAATTGCAGTAGCATGCGGCTTAAACCATAGATTACCTGGGTTGTGTTGAGTCGCCATTTTATGAAAATAACTATGGCTGCTAAAACGGGAATGAAGATGTAAGCTAGGTTGGTTAAGGGAATAGTTTGTACATGATTCATTTATTTAAGATATCAGAATTTACTGGAAAAATGGAGTATGTCTGCTGATAAAATTGACATTATTCTAAATATTTTATCGGAAATCTATTGCTGAGTATGGATTCTCGCAAAATGATTTCGCAATGATGAATTAATCCAGCAATATTATCCTAAAGTCCAGGAACAATTTTATCGGTAATTAAAGGTATACTTCGCGTGGTCACGGTTGCAAGATTTATAGCGAGTTGGTTTTGTCGATAGCAAGGTACTGAAATGAATACTTAGGAGCGAGGATTTAATAATATCCGAATCTTGGCTTGTCTTTTTGTCCGTCTTCTGCGTTGTAGAAACAGTTGCATAGCTCGCTATGCGCCCGTTTCTACGCCTTGAAGACGAACAAAAATCCTGCGCCAAACTTTCGGATATTATTAAATCCTCACTCCTTAGCGAGCTACGCAACTTTCAGCAACCCCAGTCAATCGACCGCTAGAAATCCGCAACCGTGACCGTGCGAAATAGATATTTGTAGCCGTGATGAAGCAGAGCGGAATCAAGTGGAAACGTTTCAGAATAAAAACCTTGATTCCACTTCGTTACATCAAGGCTACCATATGTTTGGCTTAGGAATGAAGATTTAATAAGTGACGGAAGTTATTAAATCCTCATACCTTAATGAATGGATAGCATGTTATCCAGTGCTTTTTTAGCGTAGCTGGCTTCTTCATCTGCAACTGAAATTTGATTGACCACATGACCTGCCACCAGATTCTCTAATACCCAAGCTAAATGCTGTGGGTCTGTTCTAAACATGGTGGAACACATGCTGAGTGTTGCTGACATAAAATGCACGTTTTTTCCCTGATCTTTACATTCCTCATGTAAACGATTAACCAGATTCAATTCCGTGGCAACCAGCCATCGAGTATTAGGTTCGGATTCTTTTACAATCTTGAGAATAGTCTCTGTTGAACCAATATAATCCGCTTTTTGACAGACTTCAAAACAGGCTTCAGGATGGGCGATTACTTTGGTTTCTGGATATTTTTCTTTAAATTCAGTGATGTGTTCAGGTTTAAAAACCTGGTGTACCGAACAGAAGCCATACCATAAAATGATTTTGGCTTCTTTAATCTGTTGTTCTGTTAATCCACCCATGGGTTTGCCAAATTCCCAAACGACCATTTTATCTAAGGGTATACCCATCAGGTGTCCCGTAGTTCTGCCTAAATGCTGGTCAGGAAAAAATAAAACCTTTTCCCTTTTTGCAAAGCTCCATTCCAGTACTTTTTTTGCATTTGAAGAGGTACAGACTATACCTTCATGTTCCCCACAGAATGCTTTTAAATCAGCGGCAGAATTAATATAGGTGACGGGTGTAACCAGGTTTTCAGCATCTATTACTTGTGACAATTCATCCCAGCATTTTTGCACATTGGTAGCATTGGCCATGTCTGCCATTGAACAGCCTGCTGCTAAATCGGGTAAAATTGCGACTTGTTCGGGACGCGATAAAATGTCAGCCACTTCAGCCATAAAATGCACACCACAGAAGACGATATATTTGGCTTCAGATTCGGCGGCTTCTTTGGATAACTTTAAGGAATCCCCAGTTATATCCGCATGTTTAAATACTTCATTACGTTGATAATGATGACCTAAAATAATACATTGGCTACCCAGTGTTTTTTTGGCGGCAACAATACGGGCTTCACATTCCTCATCGTCTAGCAATGCGTAATTTTGGATAGGTAATGATGTGGATGTCATAATAATTTTCTCGTTCCCATTTTTTGAGAATTCAGTGGGCGACTTTTGTAGTTTAAATCAGCTGAATGCTGGGTTAGTTTATCGCACTATGCTTGATAAGCTAGCCCAGCCTATATTTAACTCTGTTCAGCTTCTTTCTTTCCTGCGGGATGTCTTAATTTAATTCCTAATTCACGCAGTTGAGCATCATCTACAGCGGCTGGTGCATCAATTAATGGACAAGCTGCGGTTTGAGTTTTCGGAAAGGCAATTACATCGCGAATAGAGCTTGAATCAGTCATCAACATGACCAGTCTATCCAGACCAAAGGCAACTCCGCCATGAGGGGGGCAGCCGTATTTTAAAGCATCCAGCAAAAAGCCGAATTTATCTCTTGCTTCTTGTTCACCGATACCTAAAATCTTAAATACTCTGGATTGCATATCCGTTTTGTTAATACGGATTGATCCACCACCTACTTCGGTACCATTCAGGATTAAATCATAAGCGCGTGATAAAGCCTGACCTGGATTGGCTTCCAATTCATCCATGGAACAGCTAGGTGCAGTAAAAGGATGATGAATGGCATTCCAGCGCTGGTTTTTATCATCCCAGTCAAACATGGGGAAGTCTATTAACCATAAGGGTTTCCATTTTCCTTCTAGTAGATCCAGATCAATCCCTAGTTTAACTCTTAATGCCCCCATTGCTTCGTTAACAATATTGGCTTTATCAGCACCGAAGAAAATCAAATCCCCTGTTTTTGCATTGGTTTTGCTTAATACTTTTTCCCATACTTCAGCCGGTGCAAATTTGACAATGGGAGACTGCAATCCTTCAATGCCTCCGTCTCTATCATTCACTTTAATATAAGCTAGGCCTCTGGCACCATAGATACTGACAAACTTCGTCAATCCATCAATTTCTTTTCTGGACAAGCTTGATCCATTGGGTACTTTTAAAGCAACAACACGACCCTTAGGATCATTTGCAGGGCCTGAAAATACTTTAAAATCTACGGCTTTCATTTCATCGGCTATATCAACAAATTCAAGCGGTATACGTAGATCCGGCTTATCTGAGCCATAACGTCTCATGGCTTCTTCATAAGTCATCACCGGAAATTTATCTCCTAGATCAACATTGATCACATCAGAAAATAACTTGCGTATCATTTCTTCTGTCACTGCCATGATAGAATCTTCATTCATGAAGGAAGTTTCTATATCCAGCTGAGTAAATTCAGGCTGTCTGTCAGCACGTAAATCTTCATCGCGGAAACAACGTACTATTTGATAGTACTTATCCATACCTGCAATCATCAAGAGCTGTTTATAAAGCTGTGGCGATTGAGGCAAGGCAAAAAATGCGTTTTCGTGGGTTCGACTGGGAACAATATAATCTCTGGCACCCTCTGGTGTTGCTTTGGTCAGAATAGGTGTTTCAATTTCAAAGAATTCCTTGTCATCTAGAAAATTACGTAAATGACGGGTGACATCTCGTCGTACTCGCATTTTTTGTTGCATTTCAGTACGACGTAAATCAATATATCGATAGCGTAAACGCATTTCTTCGTTGACTTCAATTTCGCTTTCAATGGGGAAGGGCGGTGTTTCGGATTCGTTCAATACCTCAATATGATTAACCAGTATTTCTATTTCACCGGTTTTCATATTGGAGTTGATGGTGCCTTCCAGACGATCTCTTACCGTTCCTTCAATGCGTAAAACATATTCACTGCGGACACTTTCAGCAATGGCAAAAGTTTCTGCTGAATCAGGATTGAATACAACCTGCACCAAACCTTCTCGGTCTCTAAGATCAATAAATATGACACCGCCATGATCTCGACGACGATGTACCCAGCCACATAATGCAACTGTTTCATTTAAATGGTTTTTATTTACTTCTCCGCACATGTGCGTACGCATAGTTATTCTCTACTTATATTAAAGGTTAAAAAATAGTTTTCGGTTTAGAAGGAACGGGGTCTTGTTGGATTAATGCTGTTTCATGTTGCTGGCGTAAGGGAGATGGAAAAAATTAATCATCCAATCTTGCTGGTCTTTTTGTCCGTCTTCGATCGTGCAGCAACAGTTACATAGCTTGCTAAGCGCCTATTGCTGCACGACCAAAGACAAACAAAAATTCGGTCCAATAATGGACGATTATTTATTTCCAGCTCCCTAATGTCTGCAATAGTGGTTTTTTAACAGTAGACTCGTTGTTAATTTAGAAAAAACTGTTGAAAAACTGTGATTAAATCTATTAACAGATTATTCACAGCTTGTTGTGGGCTGATTAATGCTTTGCGCAACTGTCTCCAGCGCAAGAGCTACTGCCGCTAGCTTTAGCAGGTGCCGGTTTATTTGATTCAGATTCAGGCTTCTTGTTTTTCGCTCCCCCTTTAAAATCAGTTTCATACCAGCCACTCCCTTTTAATCTGAAACCAGCTGCTGAGATTTTTTTCTTAAGTTCAGGTTTGTTGCAAGCAGGACAGGTAATTAAAGGATCAGCACTCATTTTTTGTAAAGCTTCATGCTCGTTTTCACAAGCCTGACATTGATATTCGTAAATAGGCACGGGGTGCTCCAAAAAAATTAAATATCACTATTAATAAGGTCTCTATTTCATTTTTTCAAGAGCCTTGTATAGAATAAGCCAACTATTTTAATAGAAACAGCAGGAATAATGAATAAAATAACAATAATTCAACCGGATGATTGGCATTTACATGTCAGAAATGGCAGCATGCTTAATAAAGTGATTTCGCATACCGCCCGACAATTCGCACGCGCTATTATTATGCCTAATCTGAAACCACCTGTTTTAACGGTTGATCAGGCATTGGATTATCGTTCTGAAATCATGCGTGCATTGCCTTTTGAAGCTACATTTAATCCTTTAATGACGTTATATCTAACTAATGACATAACTAGGGACGAGGTAAAAAAGGCGGCAAAGTCTGAATATGTGCATGCCTTGAAGTTATATCCAGCGGGTGCTACGACCCATTCAGATTCAGGAGTGAGTGATCTTAAGGCACTTTATCCAATTCTGGAAACTATGCAGCAGGTTGATATTCCATTATTAATTCATGGTGAGGTTACTGATCAAGCATCTGATATTTTTGATCGTGAAAAATTGTTTATAGAATCTAGTTTGTCAGATATTGTTAGCACTTTTCCCGGTCTTCGTATCGTTGTTGAGCATGTAACGACCCAGGAAGCGGTAGATTTCGTTACTTCAGCATCTAAAAAAATTGCGGCAACCATCACCCCCCAGCATTTGTTATTTAATCGTAATGCAATACTGGCAGGAGGCATTCGCCCACATCATTATTGCTTACCTGTACTAAAACGAGAACATCATCGACAGGCTTTGGTTAAAGCGGCAATTAGTGGAAATCCTAAGTTTTTTCTGGGAACTGATAGTGCGCCCCACTTTAAAGATACCAAAGAAAATAGTTGCGGCTGTGCGGGTTGTTATAGTGCACATGCAGCAATAGAACTTTATACAGAAGTATTTGAGCAGGAAAATGCTTTGGATAAACTGGAAGGTTTTGCCAGTTTATTTGGGGCAGATTTTTATCAGCTACCTAGAAATACTAAAACAGTTACTTTATTAAAACAAGCTTGGACTGTACCTGATTCTTATGCGGTGGGTTCAAATACAATTGTGCCATTAAAGGCTAAGGAAGTACTTGAATGGAAATTAATATAAGGGAGCTGGAAATAAATAATCGTCCATTATTGGATAGGATTTTTGTTTGTCTTTGGTCGTGTAGCAATAGGCGCATAGCAAGCTATGTAA
>CAYNRB010000186.1:0-6406 GCA_964399475.1 uncultured Methylomarinum sp. | reverse complement strand
CGCTATGCGCCTATTTATGCAACACTGAATATGAAAAAAAATCCTGCGTAAAATTTAGTTAAATTAATTATACTTGGGTACTTAGGCAACACGCAATAAATAACCCACCAATCTTGCTTGCCTTTTTGTTTGCCTTTGGCGTTGCCACTTCGGTTACATAGCTCGCTATGTGCCCTACGTAGCAACGCCAAAGGCAAACAAAAATACGTCGCAATATTGGTAGGTTATTTATTGCGCGTTACCTTACGACCTGTCGTACAAAGTAAATATGCTAATAATTTTAGAGAATAAAAACTGTTTATAAAAAAGTGTGTATCCACTATAAAACCCATTGAATTAACGGGTAGCCTGGATGTGGCGCAGCGAAACCTGGGAAGAAAGATGGATGCGACTGACCTCGGATTTCGCTACGCACCATCCAGGCTACACTGATGGCATGTCTGAGTGAGTGGCTGTCGGTCTCCATTTCCCCCTGGAATTTATAGCAGATACAAAAGTACTTTAGAATTGGTATATCCGCAAATCAATTCACCTCATCACAAATATGCCGTTCAGGATTTTTTCCAGTAAATGGTTCTATCATCTGGGAAAATCCAAGTGCCATACCTTTCATAGGCTCACTACATTTCTTCATCGCCTCAATTGCTGGATTAGATTTAATCTCATTAGTAAAATTGAGAACCATATCTAATGCTTCGTCGCGCCGACCCGCTGCACAGACTTTTTGTACTTCTTGCTGCATTTGCTTGCCCCGTTGCTCAAAAACATCTAACTGAGATTTATCAATTTTTTCCATACAAACCTGCATTTCCTGAACTTTTTGCATCATTGATTGCATTTGTTCAGAGTCAAAACCGGGTGGGGTTTGGGCTAAAACAGCTAATGGCATTAAGGCAATCAATAACAAACATGAATTTTTCATTTTTTCTCCTATTTAATGATTAGGTAACAACTCTTCGAAATTTTTACCTTTTAAATTAATTAATTATGATAATAAGGTACGCAGTTTGGTTCCTGAATCAAGTAATTGTTCTAAAAATAATATTTGAGCTCAACACGTAAATGATCATCCTCTCTTAAAAAATAAACAGGATCATCAATCGGTACTGAACTAAAAAAACGGGCTTCTAACTCAATTTTCCAGTTTTCAGCCAAGCGTCTACTGGCTTCAATATTATAGAATTTAGTATTATTTGTTCTATCAAACAGAATACCTGCTAATAACTCAGTACTTTGTACATCATTAAAACCAAATCTGAAACCGATTAAAAAATCATCTTGAAAGGCCATTGGTGCATGAGCACCCCGACTGTCATACAAATATTCTACCACTATGCCTAAATCAATAGCGGATTCAAACAGGTTATAAAAGCTATATTCAAAACCACCGGTTCCAGCAAAATACCTTTTCTCCTGTCCTGAACGTATAATCATCTCCAACTTCCACAACCAGCTTTCTCTGGTCATTTGTAAATCCAGTCCAGTCTGATGAATGGTTTCATAAAACGGAATAAGTTGTATGCCAGCTAATGGATTCGCTTTAATTCTAATCGAAGGATCACGACTGGTGCCATAAAAATGTGAAAGTCCAATATCCCAGTCACCCAGAGAATGTGACCAACGTAAAGCATAAGCTAAGTGTTTGTTAATACCCTGTTTTTCAAAACGGGCGGCTCCGATATTGATCTCAGGAAATGAACGTAAACGTCCTTCATTTCCTGGAAAAGTGCGTTCTCTAAATCCCGTTAATAAATACAGATCTAGAGTGCCCCAATCATTGATTAAAGCAAGATTGATCATGGGTTGGCCTAACTTATCTTCGGTATCCGAGTTTTCTACCAAATCAGTTTGGTTGATAATATCAACTAGATGTTGAGATTCACTGACTCCCCAAAACTCTTTTCGAATACCCACTCTCAGCTCCCAGCTTTGGGACACTTTTAACCAGGTTAATTCACGTATATCAAAATGGGTTCTGTGATTATCATGTTGGGACAGGCGGTAATAAGGGACAAAAGCCAAGCTTTGCAAACCATTATCCCATTCATGATAGATCTCTGGTTCTACTACGGCAGACAAATAGTGATTGTGTTGCTGGCTATCAATGGGGTTATTGATAAAGCCTAAGCTTTCTATTCCTGCGTAGCCGGAGATTTCAAAAGCTAGGCTCTGATTAAGCGTGAATAACAATATAATACATGCACAATATTTTATAGTAGACAATTTAAAAGAGTATTTTACTTTTTCGACCTGAAAGGAGTTTTGAATGGGCATTTTGTTTAAAATAATGTTTTTTTTATTCTGAACCAGATTAATCTTCCCGTAGATCTGCAAAAATTTATTGATGGAGCATCCATGATTCGTGACGCTGGAACGTCACCCACCATTTTGCGATTATTGGTGGGTTACGTTTTTTTTCTACGCTAAAAATATCACCCACCCTACGGCAACACATTGATTATAAATAATAATTAATTAATTAACTTAATGGCAGTGACGTGGAGCATGGGGATTAATATTTATCGGGCACGTTTTAAGGTATTCTTGTCAAAATCACGTTCGGTTAGACCCAATCCAAATTGATAATTTTCCCATAACAACGCAGTACTTTTACCGTTTTGAAAATTAGTCATTAATTGCTCGCCAGCTCGCCAGTATTGATTTAAATATTGTTGGTAATCCTTGAATAACTGCGTCTTCAATAAAGACTTTTTTCTGTCGTAATAATCCACTTTAATTACAATATATCGGTCTTGATCTACCCAGACAATTTGACGCGTATAGCCAGAATGTTCATATTTTGGAAATAATTCAATCACAAAACAGGTTATGCCTTCAACAACCTCATCTCGTAAATATTTATAATCATACTTGGCGACTTCAAATGAAGTTAAGTCTTCAAAAGCATATTCACTGCCTAAAAAAGGCCCTGATTTATTGGATGAAGAAATGCGCTTAACCCGTTTTAATGCGGGTAAATATAACCACTGCTCATCTGCAACTAACGCATGGGTAAAACTAAGAAAAGCCGTGCCTTTAATATCTCTGGGGCTACTAAAAATTATTAGGGTTTTATCACCGTCTCCGGTAACTTCCAGGGTTTTCATCTTCAATAAACGGATACTTTCATCCCCTGCTCTATTAGTTAAACGCATTTTCAAAGTAGCTTTGCTATCCGCAAACCCCGTATCACGTTTATTCAGTTCGGTAATGATTTCCAGGCCTTTTTCTTCCGCAGTTAATGCATAAGCGGAGTTTGAAATAAAGCTAAGTATGACTAGCAAACATATTTTATTCATTTTTTATCCAGGCTCATTAATAAAGGGGGTAAAAATAATAAATCTAAAATCAAGGCGATGACAATGGTAATTGCTGTCATCAGCCCCATGTCCGAATTCAGGGCGAAAGGTGATAGGCTCAGGATCATAAAACCACAAATCAGCACCAGTGAGGTAATCCATAATGCCACACCGACTGTTGAAAATGCATAGCGAACTGCATCTTGACTATTCATTGATTTTTCGATTCGAGCCCGTCGGTATTTACTAATAAAATGCACCGTATCATCAACCACAATACCCAAGGTCATGCCTGTTACAACAGACAAACCTAAACCAATTTGTCCATCTATCAAACCCCAGATTCCAAAAGCAATTCCTGCTGGAACCAGATTAGGCACCAAACTTATTAACCCCAGTTTTACAGACTTGAAAGCCAGCATCAATAAAATAGAAATAAGAATCAAGGCCAGAATAGAGCCTACAACCATTCGAATAATATTGCGACTACCTATATGAGCAAACATCAAGGTAGGACTGGCTAACTTAACGTCGTATTCACTCATGTTCTGGGCTAACCATTGCTTGGTTTGCTGCTCAAAAGCAATCAGATTATTTGAGCTCATGCTTTCCAAAGTGGCAATCAATCGAATAGCGGATTTATCAATATTGATCTGATCATTTAAATCCAGACCATAAGGTAATGACATTTCATACATTAACAAATACTGTGCGGATAATTCTCGACTTTCGGGCAGGCGATACCATTGATCATCATCTCCGTGCATGTTTTTATTAAGTCTTTTAAAAATATCGGTTAATGAATTTACATGAACCACGCTAGGCTGATCTAGTAGCCAGAGTCTTAAATTATCTACCGATTTTAAATAGGCAGGTTCGCTGATTGCGCCTTCACCCTGAGCATTGATTGAAAATTCAATGCTATAAATCCCCCCCAGATTCTGATTTAGAAAATCCGTTCCTTGCCTGAATTCTGTCGACTTATCAAAATATTTTACAAACTCATCATTTAATTCATTCTGAGGTACAAAACTGATTAGCACACAGGCAAAAATACCATTAAATATCAATAAACGCTTGCGATAGCGAATAACCCATTCAGCCAAGCGTTCCATCACCGAATTATTAAGATCGTCTTTTAATTTAACGTTAACCGGTAAAATTGTCATCATTGCCGGCAAAAAAGTAATGGAAAATAGCCAGGCAAAAATAACTCCCATCGCCACCAAATTACCCAGATCTCTAAAGGGAGGTGCATCACTGAAATTCATGCTTAAAAAACCAATAGCCGTGGTCACACTGGTCAAAAATATTGGCTGAGCATTGATCCTTAAACTTTCTTTTATAGCCCGTTTTTTTTCGTGACCAATCCGCATATTATGTAACTGAGTCACTAAAAGATGCACGCAGTCAGCAACGCCCATAGTTAATATGATTGTAGGAGCCATGGCTGAAGTGGGGGTTAAATACCAGCCAAACCATCTCGCCATTCCCAAGGACGAAATGACAGATAAAACAATCAGTACAATAACAGAAAGCGTAGCACTAATAGATCGCAAACTGAATAATAAAGTCAAAATGATGCAAGCATACATCATGGGTACCAAGGTTTTATTATCATTCATTGCCGATTCAACAAAGGCATTATTCATCATCGCTATGCCGGTTAAATATATCTTGATACCGGGATAGAGCGATTCAATTTCTTTTGCTAAAATACGAACACTAGTGGCAACTTCTGCCACCTCACCCGGATCTTTCTCAGGCAATTGCAGGGTCACATTCACACCCGCAACATGCCCCTTGCCTGAAATTAAACGATTGACCAAAGCCGGTTCGTTTAAGGCGATCTGTTTGATTTTTTCTATTCCTTCAACAGATAGTTGCGGTTCAAGCACCAGATCTGCAACAATCAAATCATCTTCATCAGCTCGGGTATGCTGAAAATTGGTCAATGAATCTACCCGGCTTGAATAGGGTATTTGCCAGGCTTTTTCGGTTAATGTACGAATGGCTTCTAATGTTTGGGGGGTAAAAATATTTCCCTCTTCTGTTTCAATAACAAACAAAACAGAATCAGTTTTATTATAAGTCGCCTGTATAGCCTCAAATTCCATTAATTGAGGATTTTCCTGACTAAAATAGGTTCTGTAATTATTTTTAAATTCCAGATTCTGTATCCCGAAACCCATGGCAGAGACCATACTTATTGTTAAAAGAATCACCCACCACGGATGTTCAGTAACAAATACAGTAAGCCAGGAAAACTGCTGTTTATTATCCATCTATTTTTATGCCCCTTTTAATCCTGTCATTAATAATCTTGTTACATGTCTGACGATTTCTTGTGGGTGTTCATGCTGTTTTTTCCAGCCGGAAAGAAAACAACGTAAAGGCTGCATTTCAAAATGATGTTTGCATAAGCTTAATACGGAAATCGCACACAAATGCGCATCTTCTTCCGGTGCTATTTGTTTCATCAAGTCTTGCAAAAAAGTAAACTGCTCTTTAAATACATCGTTTGCCAGTATTTTCATTCGTTCAGGGTTTGCATCCAGTATTTCTCTTTGAATTAAACGATGAAATGCGGGATCAGACGACAGAGCCTGAATAAGATAATGGACAAACAATTCAAGTTTTTTATCAGCTGAAATGTTTTGCTCCCAGACCTCGGAAAACAGCATGGCCTTATCGGCGAAAGCAAATTGAACGGTTTCTAAATACAAGGTGTTTTTATTGGGGAAATAATGATAAATTGCGGCAACACTCATGTTGACAGCTTTAGCTAGGCTACGCATAGAGATTGCGGAAAAACCTTTTTCTGCAAATAGGGTTTTAGAAGCCATTAAAATTTTTTCTTTTGAACTCAAAATATTACCTTGCCGATCAAACGTTCGGTAAGTCTATTAAAAAATAGGTATAATTGTCAATATTCTTTTCACTAGGAGGCTGTCATTCCTGCATGTTCTTAACAGAAACCCATACATACAGAGATTGAGATTTCCGATAAGAAGCTTTGGGAAAAACGAGCCAGAATTTTATCCATCAATCCACAATTGACGGAGTACTAATCGTTTAACAGTTTGGGTTTGATGAGTATTTAATAG
>CAYNRB010000185.1:2695-6428 GCA_964399475.1 uncultured Methylomarinum sp. | reverse complement strand
ACAAACAAAAATCCTGCGTCAAACTTTCGTATATTATTAAATCCTCACTCCTAAGGTTTAATTAATGCTTTTATTATTTTCTTTTAATAAATCTCTAATTTCAGTTAATAAAACTTCCTCTTTAGAGGGTACAGAATCCTCTTTTGGTGCTTCTTCTTGCTTTTTTTTCATGTTATTCATGACTTTGACAGCAACAAAAATAGCGACAGCAACAATCAAAAAATCCATAATAGTCTGAACAAATAAACCATATTTGATAGCTACTTCAGGAATATCTCCAGCAGCCTCTTGTATTGTCACTGCCAGTTCAGAAAAATCAACTCCACCCATCATTACACCAATCGGCGGCATAATAATATCTTTAACAAAAGAAGAAACGATCTTGCCAAATGCTGCGCCCACAATAATACCAACTGCCATATCAACAACATTACCTTTTACAGCAAAATCTTTAAATTCAGAAATCATGCCCATAATATTTAAGCCCTTAAAATATATAAAAGAAAATTCATTATCATAATAATAACTGAATGAATTCTGAATAGGATAAGCTAGCTTATTTATTGTCGGTTAGTTTAATGTGCTCTCTATTCCATAACACTGTATATGGATTAATATGTCAAAACCTTATTGTTTAAGTTATGATGGGGTTTGTGTACTTTTAAAGTATTATTCCTAAAGAAAAAATAAAAAAATAAATGCTCCCTGATCCCGATCAATCAATTGATTTTACCCAAAAAGAAGATCCTTATGCCCAGCGAGAAGCTGAAAAATATGAAAGACCCATACCTAGTCGTGAACTTATTCTTCAACTAATTAAAGAGGTTGGAAAGCCTCTACGGCGTCAGCAAATTGCTCAGCAATTTGGTCTTGATTCAACAGATGATTTGGAAGCATTGCGTCGTCGATTACGGGCAATGGAGCGAGATGGTCAACTGTTGTTTAATCGTAGACAAAAATATTGTCTGGTTAATAGTAAAGATTTGATTGCTGGCAGAGTGTTAGGTCATGCTGATGGTTTTGGTTTTGTTAAACCTGATGATGGTTCGGCGGATTTGTTTTTATCCCCTCGGGAAATGAAATCTCTGATGCATAATGACCGAGTAGTAGTTCGTGTCGCAGGTATTGATAGAAAAGGGCGCAGGGAAGGGGCTCTGGTAGAAGTGCTGGAGAGAAATACCAGTCAGGTAGTTGGGCGTTTATTAAAAGAAAAAGGTTTGACTTTTGTGGTGCCTGATAATAAAAAGATCAGTCAGGATATATTGATTCCTAAAGACGAACTTGGCAAAGCAAAAAAAGGCCAGATTGTGGTTGCTGAAATAATTCAACATCCAGGGAAACACAATCAGGCAATAGGCCGTATAGTTGAAGTGCTAGGTAAACATATGGCACCTGGCATGGAAATTGAGGTAGCTCTTCGCTCCCATGATCTTCCCTTTCAATGGCCAGATGAAGTATTGGAAGAAACAAAACCATTAACAAAAACAGTACCTGAATCAGCTAAGGAAAATAGGCTTGATATTAGAAAACTGCCATTAGTGACGATTGATGGTGAAGATGCCCGTGATTTTGATGATGCTGTTTATTGTCATAAAACAGCTAAAGGCTGGAAGTTGCTGGTTGCTATAGCCGATGTATCGCATTATGTTCAAGTAAACACAGCTTTAGATAATGAGGCAAAAAACCGGAGTACTTCGGTGTATTTTCCTGAACAGGTTATACCGATGCTACCTGAGATATTATCTAATGGACTCTGCTCTTTGAATCCCGACGTTGACCGCTTGTGTATGGTCTGCGAACTCTATATTAGTGAACATGGTAAGTTAATCCGTTCTAAGTTTTCTAATGCAGTCATGCGTTCTCATGCCCGTTTGACTTATACCCAGGTTGCTAAAATTCTGGTGGATGGGAATAAGCCCCTAAGTAAAAAATTTGCACCCTTAGTTCCCCATCTTCAAGAGTTGTACAGCTTATATAAAGTCATGCGACAAGGTCGTGAATCTCGTGGGGCGATGGATTTTGATACCCAAGATACACAGATTATTTTTGCTGCCGATAGAAAAATTGAAAAAATCATTCCGACGCAGCGAAATGATGCACATAAATTAATTGAAGAGTTCATGATTACTGCCAATATGGCGGCGGCACGTTTTCTAATTCGTAAGAAAATGCCACATTTATTGCGAGTACATGAGGGGCCGAGTTCTGAAAAATTACTGACATTAAAATCCTTTTTGAATGAACTGGGATTGGTATTAGGTGGCTCTGATAAGCCTAAACCTTTGGATTATATGAATTTATTAAATTCAGTACAGGGCAGGGCAGATGTACATCTAATACAAACTGTATTGTTAAGATCCATGTCTCAGGCCGTTTATAGTCCGGAAATTAAAGGACATTTTGGTTTGGCTCTAGAGGCTTATGCGCATTTTACTTCGCCAATTAGACGTTATCCGGATTTACTGGTTCATCGGGCTATCAAGCATTGTTTAGCAGGAAAAACTGCAGAGAGTTTTGTTTATGGATTACCTGACATGATGATCTTGGGGGAGCATTGTTCTGCGAATGAACGTAGGGCTGATGAAGCAACAAGAGATGTAGTCAATTGGCTTAAATGTGAATATATCATGGATAAGATAGGCGAAGAATTTAAGGGAATTATTACCGCCGTTACTGGATTTGGTTTTTTTGTTGAATTAGAAAATATTTATGTTGAAGGCCTGGTACATATTAGCAATTTACCTCAGGATTATTTTCATTTCGATGCACAATCACATCAATTATTAGGTGAACGTACAGGTATTCGATATAGATTGGGTGATAAGGTAAAGATTAAAGTCGCTAGAGTCGATTTGGATGAAAAGAAAATTGATTTTGATTTGATTAGTCAGAATAAACCAAAAAGAGCAGGAAAACCAGCCAAAAGTTCTAAAACCAAAAAAGTATCTAATAAAAATACTAAACCTAAATCAACCAAGGATAAGAAAACGTCGAAAAGGAAATCAAGAAAATCATGAATTCAACCAAAGTCTATGGGATTCATTCTGCACAGGCTGCATTGGACTATTCTGCCAGTAAAATAAAAACAGTCTGGGTTGATCAGCAAAGGAAAGATAAACGCATACAGCCTATGATTGATCAGTTGAAAGGGCTGGGTATTAAAGTTGAACACAGTGATAGAAAGCAACTGGATAAAAAAACCGACGGACAAAATCATCAAGGTATAGTGCTTGAAGTTGAGATACCTTCAGTACATTCTGAAAATGAATTGAAACATGTTGTGCAATCATTAACTGAAACTGCCTTTTTTTTGGTTCTGGATCAAGTCCAAGATCCACATAATTTAGGTGCATGTCTACGAACAGCAGATGCAGGTGGTGTGCATGGGATTATTATTCCTAAAGATAATTCTTCTGGGATTACCCCAACTGTCTGTAAAGTTGCTTCTGGAGCTGCTGAAACAGTACCCGTTTATCAGGTAACAAACCTTGCAAGAACGTTACGTTGGTTAAAACAACAAAACTTGTGGGTGGTGGGTTCTTCTGGAGATGCGAAGCAAACTGTTTTTTCTGCAGATTTAACGGTTCCACTTGTTTTGGTAATGGGAACAGAAGGAAAAGGAATGAGGCGATTAACGCGAGAGCAATGTGATTTTCTAGTTAATTTGCCAATGCGGGGGAAAATTGAAAGTCTTAATGTATCAGTTGCAGCCGGCATAATGATCTATGAGGTT
>CAYNRB010000185.1:0-2595 GCA_964399475.1 uncultured Methylomarinum sp. | reverse complement strand
TCATTCAGGTGGCGATCAATGCTTAACTATTGTTGCCAGGTAATTATCTGAATGTTTAAAAAGGCCATCAGATTTTATAGGATGCTATGGTGGAGAAGAGTTTTTAGCCATTTTACCTGAAGCAGATTCATCCGCTACATATCTACTAGCAGAAATAATGCGTGATAACATTGAAAGCCTGAAAATACCCCATGTTGTAAAAAATAATAATTCAGTAACTATCTGTATAGGCGTTGCAACCATAGTACCTCAAATAAGCTCTGAAATGGGTGATCTAATTAAATCAGCAGATGATGCATTATATGAGGCTAAGTTTAATGGAAGAAAGCAAGTCAAAGAAGCGACGGTTATTTTTTAAAAAGTGTGAAAATAAATGGGTAGGTATAACTTCAGAACTCCTGATCCGATTTAATAAAATGCAGGTAGTTGTAAGAAAATTAAACGTAACCCAACATTCATGGCATTATGGGCGCTTGTTATAGTTTACAAAACTTAGCCTTAGCATTATTGGGTATCAAATTAATTTCCGTGAGATCAGGTTGTCTGAACTTGTTCAGTCGGTAATTCTAAGAGCGAGGAGTTAATAATTTATCAAAGTAGCACTGCTTAAGGATTGCATAAAGGCTACTAAATCAGATTTTTCCTTTTTAGTCAGATGTAATGGATACATAGCAGCATCTATAAATTGGTTTCTGTTCCCACCTTTATCATAGTATTCCACTACTTCTGCTAGTGTTTTTATGCTGCCATCATGCATATAAGGTGCTGTTAAGGCAATATTACGTAGGGTTGGTGTCTTAAACTTACCGATGTCAGCTAACACTTTAGTGACATTGTACCGACCTAGTTCAAAACGTTGAGTTTCTGTTAGGGGAAACAAATTTGGTTTTTCACCCTTACCTATGAGCTGGACAATACCATCTATTAATGATTGGATTTTTGAATAACCAATGCCAATATTATAAAATCTATTGTCGCTAAAAAAAGCATTATTCCAGGATATTTCATGACAATTAGCACAATTACCTTTGCGTCTAAAAACACGTAGACCTCTGGCTGAGCTAGCAGATAATTGAGTCCGGTCACGACCAAAAAAATATTGATCAAATGCCGAATTACCCGCTATCAAGGTTCTTTCATAACTTGCTATCACTTTAGCAATATGCTGAACAGTTATTTTTTTTTGAGGTATGTCGAATATTTTTTCTAAGGTTTTGCTGTAGTTTTTATCTTTGAGGACTACATTAAGTATTTGCTGGTTGTTTTTAAGTCCATGTTCAATAGGATTTAAAAAAGGGTCGAGTGCCTGGTCTTCAAGGCTAGTCGCTCGTCCATCCACGAACAAGGTTTCAAAAAATGCTGCATTTACTAGGGTTGGAGCATTTCGAAGACCTTTTTTTTGATTAATGCCTTTTGCCGTAACAAGACCATCTGTCATGGCTTTATTAAAATGATGACAGCTGGCGCAACTGATTGAACCGTCTGCACTAAAACGGGAATCTAAAAAAAAAGCGCGTCCTAAGGCAATTTTTTCAGCAGTTTGAGGGTTGTTTTTTGGAATATTAAGTGGTGGTAAGCCTAAGGTATTATCAGCTAAAATGGGAAAGGAGAGAATCAGGCTTATAAGTAGAATTAGATACATAAGGATTTCCAAAAAAAAGCGGAAATGGAATTTCCGCTGTATCAAAAGCTCTGATATAACGCATCAAGAGGAGGAATAACAAATGCGTGTGAAAAATGCAATAGCTGGTCTATGATTGCAATACTGTTTATTTAACAATTAAAATTTTAATAAACAATGACTTAATCTGTAGGTTGGATTGACTTATTATGCGAGGCGCGATAACGAAATCTGATCTTTTAGAATACTGTCGGATTTCGTTTTTTCGCTGTGCTAAAAAATCTTCATCCAACCTACAAATTCAGTTTGATTTCATAATCTCTCGTTACCTTGAAGTATTAATCTTGTTCAGGCATATCCTGAACAACAACGACATAAGGTTCACCTAATGGAAATTCGTCTTCTGGTTGCTTAAAATAAATTACTTTTCCATAAGTTTCGCCGATAGCAGGTAGCAATTTAGCCGCTTCTTCAGCTGTTAAATCCGGTAAAGTTACATGTGCTCTGGGAATTTCTGTTTTGTGATAGTGCCAATATTTTTTCTCGTTTTCTGGGAGCGTATTAAATTGAGCCGTGGTAATAATATATTCAAACCCCATAGGTTTATCCTGATCTTTCATGCCGGAATGGAACATTAGACAAATCAGGGTAGCATCATCATAGGCTTTACAGTGATGATGAACAATGACTTGTAATTTAGGATCGTGAATATCATGTGTATCAGGAACCAAATGTCTAATAGCCTGAATATGTAAGTCATTAAAACCTAGGTGATTAGGATATTCTTTTTGACGTGGATTGAAGGTTTCATTGTATAGTTTGACTTGCGTATCGGCTATTACAGATGAGCTTTCAGTTGTTGCGCACCCTACCATTAATGGGATTAAAGCGCTTGTGAGTAATATTTTGTAATTCATTATAATCCTCTCTAGAAAATGAGTGAAAGGTAAATCCTTTCTGGTAAATGCTTGCTA
>CAYNRB010000184.1:2615-6452 GCA_964399475.1 uncultured Methylomarinum sp. | reverse complement strand
TCTTGCTATCAAAAAGTAATTCTCTATAGATTAAAGTGCTGAAGATTTCAGGTTAATGCTTATGCTAAATGACACTGTCAATACACTAGAAGTATCCTTTTATTTTGGCGAACAAATAAATAGTATGTTTGGTAGCACGGAACACAGAGTGACTTACCCAACACCAGGCAATTTTGATTTGATAGATTAAAAATGGAAAAACGTATTACTGAATTGGAAATAAAAATTGCATTCCAAGAGGATCTAATTGAGGATTTAAATGTAGCTTTGGCTGATCAGCAAAATCAAATTCTTAAGCTGGAAAAAATCTGTCTGTTATTAAATGAAAAGATTAGAGAATCGAATAATATAGAATCAATCAATCAAGAGATAGAAGTTCCTCCTCACTATTAATTTAGATCAAGTAAAACTCAGTTTCATCATATCCATAGGAATTACAGACCCTTTATAGGTGATTTTAATCTAAAGGTTGTTCAAAATTTATGAAGTCAGAATACTATCGCTGTAACAATAATTTTGGAAAATGTTTGTCAGATTTTTTCATATTCGGTTAATTATAGTAAAATGCTCTGGTTTTAAGATTATCAAGGTAAATAATGAGTCAGCGAACTGCACAAGTTGAGAGAAATACTCTGGAAACCAGGATTAAAATTACTTTAAATCTGGATGGAATAGGTGACTCCTCATTTCAGACAGGCATCCCTTTTCTTGATCATATGCTGGATCAGATTTCCAGACATGGTTTGATAGATATGGAAATTAATGCCCAAGGTGATTTGGAAATTGATGCACATCATACAGTTGAAGATATTGGTATTACCTTGGGTCAGGCTTTTTCAAAAGCTTTAGGCGATAAAAAAGGAATTGTTCGTTATGGCCATTCCTACGTGCCCTTGGACGAATCTTTATCTAGAGTGGTGATTGATTTTTCAGGTAGACCGGGTTTGAATTATGAGGTGGAATATCCTCGGTCGATGATAGGTTCATTTGATGTGGATTTATTCCGAGAATTTTTTCAGGGTTTTGTTAATCATGCCAATGTCTCTTTGCATATAGATAATTTAAAAGGCCGTAACGCACATCATATTGCTGAAACTATTTTCAAGGCTTTTGGCAGAGCATTAAGAATGGCTGTTTCAGCTGACCCCCGAATGGCTGGTATTATGCCTTCGACTAAAGGTTCGCTGTAATTTTTAGTTTTTAATAAGGATGGCTTTGTCCATCCATCACTCTTTTATCTTTATTTATGTCATCAGTTGCAGTTATTGATTACGGAATGGGAAATCTCCATTCTATTGGAAAAGCATTGCAGATTGCAGCTCCCGAAACAGACGTTAAAATCGTTTCGGATGCGACTACCATTCTAAATGCTGATAGGGTTGTATTTCCTGGCGTTGGAGCCATTAAAGATTGTATCCAGGCATTAGATGAATCAGGGTTGTCATCAGTGATAAAAGAAGTTGTAAAAACCAGGCCGTTTTTGGGAATTTGTTTAGGTATGCAGGCTCTGTTAACAGACAGTGAAGAAAATAATAATACCCCATGTCTGGACATTGTTAGTGGTCATGTCGAACATTTTTTACCCGGCATCAAAGATAGTGAAAATAATAGATTAAAGATTCCTCATATGGGATGGAATCAAGTGACGCAAAAATCCCATCCATTGTGGAACAATATTCCTCAAAATAGCCGATTTTATTTTGTTCATAGTTATTATGCAAAACTGGATGATGAGGAAAATAGTGTTGCCAGCACTCAATATCCAGAATCTTTTACATGTGCACTAGCAATAGATAATATTTTTGCAGTACAATTCCATCCAGAAAAAAGTCAGACTGCTGGATTGCAATTGTTAAAGAACTTTTTGTCCTGGGATGGACATTCATGAGTTTACTGTTTACACTTTTTATTATCAGATGATTGACTGTGCGAAGTATAGCATTGTGGAGACGACTCCTTTCGTTATGAAGAATTTGTGCCAAAGGCTGCTCAGACTTAGCTATCAAGAAAAACAAATAAACTAGGTTCTATTTAGTAGTGTATTGTTGTTATATTTATTGTAAATTATTTTTTGAGATTTAGACTATGTTGCTAATACCTGCAATTGATTTAAAAGAAGGGAAATGTGTCCGTTTACGCCAGGGTCGTATGGAAGACGATACCGTATTTTCAGATGATCCCGTAGCTGTAGCAGGAAAATGGGTGGCATTGGGTGCAAAGCGTATACATTTAGTTGATTTAGATGGGGCTTTTGCAGGGAAGCCAAAAAATGCTTCCATTATTCATGAGATTGTCGAAGCCTTTCCAGAAGTGCCTGTGCAGATTGGCGGAGGGATTCGTGATGAAGATACAATACAAGGTTATCTCAATGCGGGTGTTAAGTATGTAATTATTGGCACCAAAGCTGTTAATGAGCCACATTTTGTCAGTGATATTGCGGTGGAATTTCCTGGGCATATTATCATCGGACTAGATGCTAAAAACGGTAAAGTAGCGATTGATGGTTGGTCGAAGCTTTCACGGCATGATGTTATTGATTTAGCGCAGCAATTTGAATCAAATGGCGTTGAAGCAATTATATATACTGACATTTCCAGAGACGGCATGATGAGCGGAGTTAATGTTGAAGCTACGGCAAAATTAGCTAGAGCAATTAATATTCCAGTTATTGCATCAGGTGGAATAACCGATATGAGAGATATTCATGCTTTAGGTAAGGTAGCAGAAGATGGCATTATGGGTGCAATTACTGGACGTGCAATATATGAAGGGACTCTAGATTTTGCAGAAGCAGAAAAAATCGCAGAAACATATAATTAACTATGGGTTTAGCTAAACGAATTATACCTTGTCTTGATGTGGATAATGGTCGGGTTGTAAAAGGCGTAAAGTTTGTTGACATCCGAGATGCGGGCGATCCTGTAGAAGTTGCTAGACGATACGATAGAGAAGGCGCAGATGAAATTACTTTTCTTGATATTACAGCAACCAGTGATAACAGAGAAACACTGGTTCATGTGGTCGAGCAAGTAGCGAGTGAAGTTTTTATACCTTTAACAGTGGGCGGCGGAATAAGAGAGCTGGAAGATATTCGGCGTATGTTAAATGCAGGTGCTGATAAGGTTGGTATTAATAGTGCCGCTGTGTTTAGACCCGAATTTGTAAGAGAAGCCGCTGAAAAGTTTGGTTCACAATGTATTGTTGTAGCAATTGATGCTAAAAAAGTGAGTCCAGATAACCAGCCAGATCGATGGGAAATTTTTACCCATGGGGGGCGTAAATCAACCGGAATTGATGCTGTCGAATGGGCAATTAGAATGGTTGATTATGGTGCAGGTGAAATTCTTTTAACTAGTATGGATAGAGATGGAACTCGGGAAGGTTTTGATTTGGCTTTAACCCGCTCAATTAGTGAAGCTGTATCAGTTCCCGTTATTGCTTCTGGCGGAGTAGGTAATTTAGATCATTTAGCTGATGGCGTTCTGGAAGGAAAAGCGGATGCTGTTTTAGCGGCCAGTATTTTTCATTTTGCTGAATATACTATTGAGCAGGCCAAGCAAAAAATGCAATCTCGTGGTATAGAGGTGCGATTATAATGGTTGAATCCTGGCTGGATCAGGTGCGTTGGACTGAAGAAGGTTTAGTACCGGTTATCGCTCAGTTAAAAGAGTCAGGCAGAGTGGTAATGTTTGCCTGGATGAATAGAGAGTCTCTGCAACTCACCGTTGAAAAAGGCTATGCAATATATTGGTCACGTTCTCGTCAGCGTTTATGGCGTAAAGGTGAAGAGTCTGGTCATCAACAAAAAATCATTGAAATACAGCTAGATTGTGATGA
>CAYNRB010000184.1:0-2515 GCA_964399475.1 uncultured Methylomarinum sp. | reverse complement strand
AAACAAGAATCAGCAGAGCAATCCTATGTAGCTAACTTATATGCAAAAGGACTAGATCATATTCTTAAAAAAGTGGGTGAGGAAGCGGTAGAAACGATTATTGCAGCTAAAGGCGGTGATAAAAAACAGATCGTTTATGAAACAGCTGATTTGTGGTTCCATTCCATGGTTATGCTAGCAAATCAGGGCTTGGGTCCAGAAGATGTTTTATCAGAATTGCAGCGTCGATTCGGTTTGTCTGGACTTGAAGAAAAAGCACAGCGAAGTGAAAAATAAATCTATTCGTTTACATATTTATAGGAGTACAAAATGGGTATTAGTGTTACTCAATTAATCATTATCCTGGCAATCGTTATTGTTTTGTTCGGTACCAAGCGTTTGCGTAATTTAGGTGCTGATTTAGGTGGAGCAATAAAGGGATTTCGTTCTGCGGTGAAAGATGGCTCAACTGATACTGAAAATAATATTACCGAGGATGAGGGTAATACTATAGAAAACGAAGTTGATTCAGAGCATAAGGAAAAAGCAGAAAAATAATATGTTTGATATTGGATTTTTTGAAATATGTCTGGTCGGTCTGGTTAGTCTATTGGTTATTGGGCCAGAAAAATTGCCTAAAGCGGCACGGCTAGCAGGTTTTTGGGTGGGCAAGACACGATCCATGGTTGCGTCGGTTAAGGCGGAAATTAAAGAAGAGCTACAGGCAGAAGAAATGCGTCAAATGCTTAAAGAGCAGACCGAGGTAGTGGAGGTTAAGCAATTGTTACAAGAGGGTTCTGATCTTGTGAATAATATCTCATCAACTGTGAAATCTATAGAAAAAAAAGAAAGTTTAAAGAAAACTGATGAGTCAAAGTAAGTTCTCAAAATCCGATGAGCAACCCTTTATCAGCCATTTAGTAGAATTGCGTAATCGTTTATTACGCGTTGTACTATTTATTCTCGTTGTGTTTTTATGTGCAGCACCGTTTGCAAATGAAATTTACACATTTATATCAGGTCCATTGTTACAGCATATGCCTGAAAATAGTACGATGATTGCAACAGATGTTGCGTCCCCCTTCTTCACGCCTTTCAAGTTAGCCTTAGTTGCTTCAATATTTATTTCTGTCCCTGTTATTCTGTTTCATTTTTGGGCTTTTATAGCACCAGGATTGTATAGTAATGAAAAGAGAATGGTTTTGCCGCTAATTATGGGTAGTACTTTTCTATTTTATCTAGGCGTTGCCTTTGCATATTTTGTGGTTTTCCCCCTGGTTTTTGGATTTTTAACGGCAGCAGCTCCAGAAGGAGTTGCTGTAATGACAGATATTGCCAAATATCTAGATTTTGTGTTGACACTTTTTTTTGCTTTTGGTTTGTCTTTTCAAGTACCAATAATTACTATCATTCTCGTCTGGACGGGTTTGTCTACTCCGCAAAGCCTAGCGGAAAAGCGGCCTTATGTTATTGTCGGTGCTTTCATCGTAGGTATGTTCTTGACCCCACCTGATGCAATTTCTCAAACACTGCTGGCCGTACCTATCTGGATGTTATTCGAAGTAGGCTTGTTGTTTTCACGATTATTTGTAAAATCAGTAGAAGATCAGGATGAAGCATAATCTAAAGTAGTGCAAGAAATCACGGAAAATAGGCTTGCAATGAAGGTCAGATGAGGCCAATCATCACCATCAAGTATTTTTCTTCATTGTATTGATAAGAGAATGTTTATAATTCATATAGCGTTTTTTAATCATAGCAATCAAGTCATCCCTATTTATATAAATTAAGTAAAATTGTCTGGCAGTATTTCTCAGATTGGATACTTTGATTTTTATGAATCTATGGATGGAAGAATGAGTTATTTTTTCTATCAAACCCATAATAAATTCGTAGGTAGATTTAAGCCAAGGAAAGGAGATTAATTTGTTTTTTGTTAGTTTAAACAGCCAAAAAGTAAAGGTGGCTACGGGAATCTTCGATGAATAAATTAAAATTCCAGTATAGAAATAACCATTAATGATGCAGTAGCCAGCTAAAATACCGAGAGTTTCAGTAATAGCAAGGATGCAGATAAATACAGAAAGTAAAAGATGGCGATTCATCTTCAAAAAATGTATCTTTAAGGGCGCAAGGATAGAAAGGCTTTTAAGATATTGATGTACTGGTTTTACAAAAACATCCCAAACTAATTCTTCGAATAATATGTATCCAAGTACAAGGATGATTTCGATGGGGCTAATAATTAACTTTCTTGTTTTTGCTTTATTCATAAGGGTAAATAGTGTTTGGTTTAAGGAGAGCGTTTTAAGCAATGCAAAGCTGATTGTAATTAGATTTTCTCATAATACCCTGCTAACAAAAAAAATAACAAGCGATATAAGCTATAGTTAAATTGCTACAAGGAAAGAAAATTTAAAATAAATAAATCCTTTTTTATAAAAATAGCAATGAGTTTAGGAAGCAGTAGTAATAAATTAAAAATAAAAAGCAAAAAGAATTGACAAAGAAAGTAAACCCAGTAGAATAGTCGAAC
>CAYNRB010000183.1:0-6512 GCA_964399475.1 uncultured Methylomarinum sp. | reverse complement strand
AACGATCCGACATACGGAGGTTATAATTCCAAATCATACGCCATAACTTCATCCCAGTCCTTTTTTGCTAAACCTTCCGAAACATAATTAAATTTGGAGTGTTGGGTTAGGTTTTTTCGCTACGCTAAAAAATCTAACCCAACCTTGTTTACGATATTGCTTAGAATTATTAGTAATGAAACTAACTTTATTATTTAGTGCGAGTCAATTTAATATGTAGGTTTTTGGGGTGATTTGATGATTTCTGGGTATCCGCTATAAGTTACAGGGAAACAATATTTTGTAAAAAAAACAGCCAAATAATAACAAAAAAAGGTATCCACTATAAAACTCAGGGCAACCGTCACTGATATTGAATTAACGGGTAGCCTGGATATAAGTACCCAAGCATAATTAATTTAACATTTTACTTGTCTTTTTTTCCATATTCAGTGTTTTATAAATAGTTACGTAGCTCGCTATGCGCCTATTTATACAACACTGAATATGAAAAAAAATCCTGCGTAAAATTTAGTTAAATTAATTATACTTGGGTACTTAGGAACGAGGATTCAATAATATACGAATTTTGACTTGTCTTTTTGTCCGTCTTCTGCGTTGTAGCAACAGTTGCGTAGCTTGCTATGCGCCTGTTGCTACGCCTTGAAGACGAACAAAAATCCTGCGTCAAACTTTCGCATATTATTAAATCCTCGTTCCTTAGGAGCGAGGATTTAATAATATCCGAATCTTGGCTTGTCTTTTTGTCCGTCTTCTGCGTTGTAGAAACAGTTGCATAGCTCGCTATGCGCCCGTTTCTACGCCTTGAAGACGAACAAAAATCCTGCGCCAAACTTTCGGATATTATTAAATCCTCACTCCTTAGCACAGCGAAATCCGGGAAGGAATGATGCGACTGATCCCGGATTCCGCTACGCTCCATCCAGGCTACATTGATGGCATGCCTGAGTGGCTGTCGGTCTCTATTTCCCCCTGAAATTTATAGCGGATACATTTCTGGGTTGTTTTGATTTTCCTAAAAGCACTAACAGAATGCATTCTTCATTATTGGTACGGGCTTTTTCCACATGTAAATTTTTTCCTTTGCAAGTCGATTGAAAATACTCTAAAAGGTAAACGAGATTTCTTTAAGTTATTCCTTTCTAGCTCCTTAGGCAACAGGCAATAAATAACCCACCAATCTTGCTTGTCTTTTTGTCCGCCTTTGGCGTTGCCACTTCGGTTACATAGCTCGCTATGTGCCCTACGTAGCAACGCCAAAGGCAAACAAAAATACGTCGCATATTGGTAGGTTATTTATTGCGCGTTACCTTAGATGTAAATTATGCAGAGTAATAAAAATCAAAGCACTTTCGCTATCTGTTCGGCATGAAGTATACTTGAATCTCATTTACCTACTTCTCTGAAATTGCAAATGCACCGAATTTGTAAATATTTTAAGCTTGGTTTGTTCTGCTATTTTCCGCTGTTTTTCAGGATTATTTGCCATGCCAGCTTTTGCCAGAATTGAATATCCAGAAGCATTAGAAAAGCGTCTTCTGGAAGCCTTAATCAAACAAGGTAAAGATTATCAACCGAGAACTGAATTACTTTTAGCTAATGGCAAAGCAAAATATATCAATCGATTAATTTTAGAAAGTTCGCCTTATCTAATTCAGCATGCTCATAACCCTGTTAATTGGTATCCTTGGAGTAAAGAGGCTTTTGC
The DNA here is from genome assembly GCA_964399475.1 of uncultured Methylomarinum sp. Classification (GTDB taxonomy): domain Bacteria; phylum Pseudomonadota; class Gammaproteobacteria; order Methylococcales; family Methylomonadaceae; genus QPIN01. The sequence continues at coordinate 4,804 of CAYNRB010000183.1, read as the reverse complement.
TACAGCTAAGGCGGAAAACAAACCTATCTTTTTATCTATTGGTTACTCAACCTGCCATTGGTGTCATGTTATGGAAAGGGAGAGTTTTGATAACGAAAAAATTGCTGCTTATCTGAATGAACATTTCATATGTATTAAAGTAGACCGTGAGCAACGACCTGATGTCGATTCTTATTATATGACGGGGGTTATGTTAACGACTGGGCGTGGTGGATGGCCGATGTCCAATTTTATAATCTCAGATGGCAAACCCTTTTTTGGAGGAACTTATTTTCCAGCTGATCATTTTAGGCAAATATTAGAGCGCATTATTTTTGCCTGGAACACCCAATATAATGAATTATCCGATTCTGCTGAACAATTGAGTGCAGCTATTACAAGAATGAATAGCAGTAAAAACAATGCGCAAAAAATAGATCGAAATATCATCAATACCGCTATCAAATCTATAATGCAAGGCTATAATGCGCAGCAAGGTGGTTTTAGTTCCGCGCCAAAATTCCCCAATGAACCCTTTCTGTTTTTATTATTAAGACAAATGGTAAGAAATACCGATGAATCCGTTTCAAAAGCGCTCACTCATACTCTGAATGCAATGGCTCAAGGGGGGATTTATGATCAGGTTGGTGGTGGGTTTCATCGCTATTCCACAGATAATAATTGGTTAATTCCGCATTTTGAAAAAATGCTTTATAACCAAGCGCATTTAGCTCGGGTTTATCTTCAAGCCTATAAATTAACCGGTGAATCAAGCTATAAACGTATTGTGGTACAGACTTTGGATTATTTACTGCGTGAAATGCAAGCAGCCGAAGGCGGATTTTATTCTGCAACCGATGCAGATAGTGAAGGTGAAGAAGGTCTGTTTTTTGTCTGGACAGAGGAACAACTTAAATCCATTCTTCCCCCTGATTTGGCTAATACGGCTATTGATTTATTCAAGGTTAGCAAAAGAGGAAATTTTGAAGGACGAAATATATTACACTTACCTATAGCTTTAAATGAATATGCTAAAACGCATAGATTAGCATTGACCGAACTTCATTCTCAAGTTGATAAAATCAGACAAGCTTTACGCATTAGCCGAATAAAAAGAGAGCATCCCCTTAGAGACGATAAAATCTTAACGGCCTGGAATGCAATGGTAATCAGTGCATTAGCAGAAGCAAGTTGGGATTTAAATCAGCCTGAATATCTTGATAAAGCAATGCAGGCGGCAGAATTTCTTTGGCATAATAACCGAATGGACTCAGGAAAACTTTATCGTGCTAATCTAAAGGGTCAAGCTTCGGTGATTGCCGTTCAGGAAGATTATGCTTATTTTGCCGAGGCACTACTTCGTCTATACGATGTCACTAATGATCGAAACTGGCTGCAAAAAGCCCAACAAATCACCGATACAATGTTAAAGGAATTTTGGGATACGCAACAAGGTGGTTTTTTTATGGCGAGTCAATCAAAAATTGTCCCACATATGCAGCGACTTAAAGAAGTTAATGATGGCGCTATACCTTCTGGAAATTCAGTGGCTGTGAAAGTTTTGGCGGAATTAGAAAAACGTACAGGTGAAATGGCTTATCAAGAAAAAGCTTGGGGAACCCTTGCAGCCTTTTCCGGACAAATTACTAACAACCCTGCTTCCTACGCCTATTTACTGATTGGAGCTGACCAATTACTGGATGGTGAAACAGGTGATATTCAATTTGCTGCACGAGGTGCAGTTTCTGTAAGAGGAAAATTAGACCCTGTTGATTCAAACAACTATTTACTTAAAATAGATCTACAAATAAAGTCCGGCTGGCATATTAATGCGCACCAGCCCTTACAGAAGGATTTAATAGCAACTGAAATAGCCTTGAAAGACAAACTAAAAGGCTGGCAACTAGAAGCAGTAAGTTATCCCCCCGCATTACAGAAAAAAATCAATTTTCAACGAAGTATTTTAGCTTTATATGAAGGCACGATTCAATTACAAGCTAAAATAAAAAAACAAAACACTGACAATAGGCTGTTACCCATCAATCTGACATTACAGGCCTGTAATGATCAATATTGTCTGGCACCCGAAAATATTCAGTTAAACATTTCTGCTATCTATTAATTAAATCATTTTATGCTGCGTTTATTTATTGCTCTAGAGCCACCCGAAACAATTAAACAAGAATTGTTATCATTACAAAATTACATGCTGGGTGCGCGCTGGCAAACTGATGAACAATTGCATATTACCCTGAATTTTATTGGTGAAGTTGATAACAGTGTATTCGCTGATGTTAAACGGGCTTTGGCTACAATCCATTTTGAATCTTTGAGCTGTCACTGTCATGGTGTGGATTATTTTGGATCTAAACAACAGCCAAGAATTCTCCTTGCAAAAATTGTCCCAAGCATAGCTTTAATCAAATTACACAAACGTATATACCAGGCTTTATCTGAATCTGAGATAAAAACTGAAAAAAAGAAATTCAAACCTCACATTACCCTGGCAAGATTAAATCAAGCTTCCTATCAATCGGTTGGCGAGTTTATTCAACAAAAAGCGCTGTTTAAAAGCGAAGAATTTGTTCTGGATGCGTTTCATTTAATTAGCTCTAGGTTATCTAATGATGGTGCAAAATATCTTATAGAAGAATCATATCCACTGACTGCTAGATGCTGAAAGTCTGTAAATTTTATCCTTCAATTTAACAAAACAAATGAAAGAAAATAAGAGCATACCTGTTAAAAGACCTCTATTGGTTGGCCTAGGAAGTAGTAGCCGTTTAGCCGCAATGCGGAATAAGATAAGCTCAGGAAATAATATTAATTCCGAAAAGCATAAATTTGCCAAAAATATAAAGCCAGAAGTGAAAACATTAATCCAGCAGGCTAGAAAATTAATTGATCAACAATTAAATTCTATCCTTGAATGTTATCCACCCGGTAAGAGTAAAACTTTTTTCAAATTAAAATATAAAGTAGACTTGGAAAAAATAAAAGCGCTGCAAATGAAAAAGTTATTTCTGCTGTTAAATATTGAAACCACATCAATTAAAGGTTTTTGTTTAATTGAAAACCTGGATTACAAGGGAAACTCGCGATCTGAAGATAACCTTGGATGATTAATAAATTAGTCAATTTATTTCCCCTCTGGGCTATCATACTTTCAGGTATAGCTTTTTTAAACCCTGCGCTATTTGCCTCATTCAAAAGCAGTATCGTGCCTTTACTGGCTTTAGTCATGTTCAGTATGGGTATGACTTTAACTTGGCAAAATTTCAAAGCGGTTTTTTCCAAGCCATTAATCATTGCAGTAGCGGTGAGCATTCAGTTCTTATTAATGCCTTTTTTTGCCTATGCCATATCCGTAGCACTTAACTTGCCCATTGAGATTTTGACGGGAATGATACTGGTGGGGGCAAGTGCTGGGGGAACAGCTTCTAATGTCATCTGTTATCTGGCTCACGGCAATGTTGCCTTATCCATTTTAATGACCATGGTTTCAACTTTATTTGCCGTGGTTTTACTGCCTGCATTAACCTATTTATATCTAAATCAGCAGGTGCCTGTTCCAGCAGTAGAAATGTTGAAAAGCCTGTTATTGATTATTCTGCTTCCGGTACTGGCGGGTACTTTATTAAATAGCTGTTTTAGTAAAAAGGTAGCCATCATCAAGTCATTTTTTCCCTTATTATCAGCATCTGCCATCGTCTTTATTATCGCCATAATAGTCGGCCTCAATCATAATAATTTAACTGACTTGGCATTACCCGTATTAATAGCGGTGTGTTTACACAATATAGCAGGACTTATTGTAGGATACGGAATTCCCTATTTATTAAAATTTGATCGGCGAACTTGTCGTACAGTTTGTATTGAAGTGGGCATGCAAAATTCTGGGCTCAGTGTTGCGCTGGCGATTAAATATTTTTCTATAGCAGCGGCTTTACCGGGTGCATTATTTAGTATTTGGCATAATATATCGGGGAGTTTATTAGCACTTTATTGGCGTAGGCAAGATTAAAGCGATTGCAGTTTGAGGAAAGGGTGGGTAGGATTTCCTTCAATTCGGTTGCTATAAAAACAGTTGTCTAACCTATTAAGCCACTAATTATATCTACTAACAAAGTCGGGGTTGTTTGATTAAGAGCTGCATCTGCCATATATAAATCGAATAATTGACCTTCATATTCACCAAGTTGACGAATGGTATCAGGTACATTTTATACCGCCTTAAATATCACTATAAATTGTTAGCTTCAATGTACTTACGATAAGATAACACTATTTTATACCGCTATATTTACCGATTTAAAGCCTACTCTGACGCGCAAAACTTAACACTGAATTAACCTGCTTGAAGGACTGAACGACTAGTTATAAAAATCAGGTGGTTTTCACCCTTTAATTTCTCCGCCTAAAGCTTTGAATGCAGATGCATGTCAAATTCAAATTTCATTCAATTTCTGATTTTATTCTCATAAAGGTCAGCAATTGGAAAACACAGGTCGTAATCGTTCCATTCTAAATCCCCTCCTTCAATTTCAAATTTTGCAAATTCTTTAGGCGATAAATATTTTCTGATTAAGGGGTTAAGGGAAACAGATAAAAAAGGATAAAAGTCAATTATTTGGCTAGTTTTATCATTAAATTCCAATTCCAGTTTAAAATTACTTATATGATTTACTTTTTCAACGAAAATAATTTGTTCATCTAAAATCATTTGATTCTCCTACTTACATTTTCACAAGAGATTTGCTTATGAAGTACAAAATAATCAATCCACTTTTTTACTATTTCATCAGCATAGGCATCAACAAATGCT
>CAYNRB010000182.1:3922-6568 GCA_964399475.1 uncultured Methylomarinum sp. | reverse complement strand
GGACAAAAATCCTGCGCCAAACTTTCGGATATTATTAAATCCTCACTCCTAAGTTAGTTTTTGTTAATAGCAAGGTGTTGAAGCTGACACATCGCGAACTAGGCAGTTGTTTCAGATACAGTCTATTGGCAAAATAGCTCACTAGAAATCAGCCATAACCTTCATCCAAAGTATATGTACTGTTTATTCCTATTGTAACGTTACCATTTTATTCAAAAAACAAATAAATTAAATTTTAGAAGTTATTTGGTGCAGATAACAATAGAAAACTGTACTATTGAAATAAGTACAATTGAAGTTGGTGGACAATATCATGCGCAGGATTTTAGTTTTAACCCTTATATTGATTTCGAATATTTCAATTGCTGAACAAAATCAAAGCCTTGCTCCTGTTCCAGAACCACCTGATCTCCCCATTCCTGTTCAAAGCGGGGAACCATTGGAACCAGATATAACAATTATTCGTAAAGGGGATAAAACCATTCAGGAATACCGTAAAAATGGTCAGCTTTATATGGTCAAGATCGTCCCTGCTATCGGACCGTCCTATTACTTAATTGATACGGATGGAGATGGCAACATGGATGTTCGAAGTAGTGATTTAGATGATGGTACTAAAATAAATCAATGGAGATTATTCGAGTGGAATTAATATCATATCCAACAACTATTAATTAAACAGTTACCACAAATACCCCAATGAGCCTTAGATTATTGCTCACTTATCTATAAAAACTTCAATGAAGGAATTAACATAAAAACGGAAAATACTGTTCATCGAATAGCTTTAACACCTGGTGAACCTGCGGGAATTGGTTCTGATTTATGTATTCAGCTTTCCCAATCTATTCAAAACTGTGAAATTGTAATAATAGCTGACCCTAAACATATCATTCAACGTTCAAAGCAACTTAACCTAAGCATATCGTTACAAATTTTTGATCCCTCTAAACCTACACAAACTAGTAAAGCAGGATTTATGACTATTCTGCCTGTTTCATTTAAAAATCAGGTTTGTTCTGGTCAACTTGATAGTGAAAATAGTCCAGATGTTGTTAAAACCCTTAAAATTGCCACCCAAGGCTGTATTAATGGATTGTTTTCTGCGATGGTTACTGCTCCTGTACACAAAGGCATTATAAACGATGCAAACATTCCATTTAGTGGGCATACTGAGTTTATTGCAGGCATTACTGGGGGGCATCCTGTCATGATGCTGGCTACACCCGGTTTACGTGTAGCCTTGGTTACGACGCATTTACCCCTTTCAGAAGTGAGTAACGCCGTTACAACTGAACGTTTAACTCGGGTTATAACTCTACTGGATAATGATTTACGCCATCGGTTTTCTATATCAAACCCACGGATTTTAATTTGTGGACTTAATCCTCACGCAGGTGAAAGTGGTCATTTAGGAAAAGAAGAAATTGAAATCATTCAACCTGTCATAGAAACTTTAAAAAATCAAGGATTCAACCTACATGGCCCTTTACCCGCTGACACACTGTTTACACCAAAATATCTTGAATCGGCAGATGCAGTATTAGCAATGTATCATGACCAAGGGTTACCTGTTTTAAAACATATTGGATTTGGAAAAGCCGTTAACATAACACTGGGTTTACCGATTATTCGTACTTCCGTTGATCATGGCACTGCACTTGATTTAGCTGGAACAGGTAATGCAAGCACGGGTAGTTTAGAATATGCGATAGAAACCGCTTTAGAACTATGTAATCAAACATAAGTTCGCCACCCTGAACCACAACTTTCTATGACACATATTGCACGTAAACGCTTTGGACAAAACTTTTTAAAAGATCATAATGTGATTTATAACATTATTTCTAATATTCAAGCTATAAATGGTGAACATTGGGTAGAAATTGGTCCAGGCTTGGGCGCGATTACAGAACCCTTATTACAGCAAAATATTTGCTTGGATATCATTGAACTAGATAGAGATCTGGTTGTTTTTTTAGAGAAAAAATTTGCTACTAATAACAAACTAACCATCCATTCAGCCGATGCACTTAACTTTGATTTTGCTTCATTGACTAAACAGGATAAAAAACTTCGAATTATTGGGAATTTACCTTACAACATTTCCACGCCTCTTTTATTTCACTTGCTGGATAGTGCCCATTGCATTGAAGACATGCATTTCATGTTGCAAAAAGAAGTTGTAGATCGAATTTGTGCTGAGCCAGGCAGTAAAAAATATGGTCGACTCACTGTTATGATGCAATATCACTGCGAAACTGAATTAGTTTTTGATGTGCCAGCAGAAAGTTTTGAGCCTATTCCAAAAGTAATGTCTGCTATTGTTAAGCTTGTTCCTCATAGACATCCCCCTGTGGAAATAGAAAGCCGTGAACAGCTTAATACCGTAGTCACTAGAGCTTTTTCTCAACGCCGTAAAACCATTAGGAATTCACTTAAAAAATTAATTACAGAAGAACAAATAATTTCAATAGGAATAGACCCTGGCCTCAGGGCTGAAGCCATATCACTTTCAGAATTCGCTAGTTTAAGTCTATTACCGAAAATCACTTAAACATAAGTGCGACAAAATGTCACGCGTCGATTTGCCACATTCCATAAAAGCCTATTTGTCAATATAATATAAACATCTTAAATGCAATC
>CAYNRB010000182.1:0-3822 GCA_964399475.1 uncultured Methylomarinum sp. | reverse complement strand
ATCGGGCTTTTAAGTTGGTGCATTAAATCGATTAATCGGCATTTTCTCAAAACCAATGACAGCAGATTTAAGTCATTTTTTTTGCAAAACTCGCAGCCCCAATTAATGAAGCCTCTGAATTTAAACATACCTTAACTGAGAAATGTTGCAGTATTGATTTATAGCGTCCTTTAGCTAAAAAACCTCGTATAAACTCACGCTTTTGAAGACTAGTTAATATTTTTCCAGCAATGCCACCCGCTAAAACCACGCCCCCTTTTGACAAGCACTTTAAGGCCAAGTTACCAGCCGCTGCGCCATATATTTCACAAAACATTTCCAATGCCTTAACACACAGCTTATCTTCACCTTCTCCACCTTTTTTACCTATTACAGCCGCCGGATCCTGTTCTTTTATCAGAGATTTAACTTCACTGTTTTCTTGCGCAAATTGAATAGACTTTAAATAATCATAAATATTCACCAAACCTTGACCACAAACTACGCGCTCATAACTAACGTGCTCTGGAAACTTGCTCATTAAAAATTGTAGTAAGCCTATTTCTTGTACATTTCTGGGAGCATAATCGGTATGCCCACCTTCGGTGGCAACAACATGATATTTATCGTCGCTCCAAATTATCAACGCCTCGCCTAAACCTGTTCCCGCAGCTATTACGGCTACATTCCCAATATTTTTTTGTGCCTTTGGGTTAAGCTCTACAAAATCTTGCTCTGGCAGATCTAAAATACCCCAGGCAGTTGATTCCAAATCATTCAACAAGGTGACATTATTAGCACCCGTTTGAGCTGCAATTTCTTTACTTTTCAACACCCAAGGCAAATTGGTTGTAATACAATCTCCCTTGTCGACAGGCCCCGCAACACCTATACAAATATTTTGGATATCCAGGTTAGATTCATTTTTTAAAAAATCTGCCAGCAACTCTGAAAAAGTATCAAACTCACTACTAGGAAAAGTTTCTTTTTTAACACAAACCCAACTTGAATCTTGCTGTTCGTATAACGCTAAAATAGTTTTAGTACCACCTATATCGCCTGCAAGAATCATTATTTATCTCCATAACGACTGAATACTTTATAATTATTTTGCTGATCAAATGAAACCACATCATATGGATCTTTTTTTCCACCCATTTCCATTCCTGGCGTACCAACAGGCATACCAGGTACTGAAAGTCCCGATACTTTAGGTTTTAATTTTAATAATTTTTTAATATCTGAAGCGGGCACATGTCCTTCGATGATATATCCGTTAACTAAAGCTGTATGGCATGATGCCAGATTTTTGGGTACGCCCTGTTGATCTTTTATAACCTGAACTTCATTGGTTATGTAGTCTTTTACTTTAAACCCATTTGCTTCTACATGGGTTATCCATTTCCTGCAGCATCCACAGGTTGGACTTCGATAGACTTCCATATCAATAAGCGCTTGGTCATTTTCTTTTACTTCTGCTTTTAAATTGAAATTCAATCCCAGTAAAACCAACAGCATCAATAATTTGACTCTATTCATCATATTCTCCAGTTATTCACCATTTATAGTTACTATTACTTGCCTGCTTCCCACATAATTACGATGTTCACACAAATAGATACCTTGCCAAATTCCCATTGACAGCCGCCCATTTGAAATGGGTATGCTTAAATCCACGCCTAAGACTACTGCCTTCAAATGTGCCGGCATATCATCAGCCCCCTCTAGTATATGCCTGAAATAAGGTTCATTTTCTGGAATCGCTTGATTAAAATAAGCTTCCATATCCATTCTTACATCAGGATCGGCATTTTCATTAATAGCTAATGAAGCCGACGTATGTTGCAAAAATAAATGGAACACACCTATGTTAATTTTTTTTAATTCAGGTAGTTCCTGAAGTATCTCATCAGTCACCAAATGAAAACCGCGAGCTTTTGCAGACAAGATAATTTTTTTCTGAATCCACACCTTAAGTATGTCCAATAAATAAAGGAATCAACCAATAACAAATACTACTAATCACCAGAACAGCAATCAAATTGACAAAAATACCTATTCGCACCATTTCAAACACCTTGATTTTACCACTACCAAAAATTATTGCATTGGGAGGTGTCGCCACTGGAAACATAAAGGCACAGGATGCAGATAATACAGCTGGTATCATTAACCAGATGGGGGAAATTTCAATCACTTTTGCTGTAGAAATAAGAATAGGCATTAATAATTGAGTGGTTGCCGTGTTTGAGGTTAGTTCTGTAAGAAGACTCATTCCAGCAGAAACAGACAGAATTATTACAGATAAAGATACTCCCTTTAGACTATGTAATTGTCCTGCTACGAAAGTTGACAATCCGCTTTCAGAAAACCCATAGGCTAATGCAAAACCTCCGCCAAACAAGAGAATAATAGACCAAGGTAATTCATGAAACACCTGATTATCCAGAATTGTACATTTATCACCATTTTTCATTTTGGCAGGTATAAAAAATAGTAGCATCGCCATGGTAACAGCAATACTTCCATCATCTATCATATTGCCATGTTGCAGATATTGGCTCCATCCCTGAATAGCCCATTCCCCAATTTTTAATCCTTTGCGAGTAACCCAAAGAATAGCGGTAATGATAAAAACTAACAAGACTACTTTTTCTGCGCTGGATATTTTTCCCAATTGATTTTTCTCGTCAACAACATACTGTTTTAATTTATCTATTTTTGGAAGTTTTCTTAAATAAAACAAACAAATAATTGTTAATACGACGATTAACATTAACAGTCCAATCGGAACTGCAATCATCATCCATTGAGAAAAACCAATAGAGTCACCAAAAATTTTCTGATAATAACTGGCAAATACTAAATTAGGTGCTGTGCCGACTAAAGTCATCATACCACCAATTGATGCTGAATAAGCTATTGACAGCAATAAGCCAATAGTCAGTTGATGGGTTTGTTTTTCTGTCAGGAAAGTTTCGTAGCGAGAAATAATTGCCAATGCAATAGGCAACATCATTAATGTAGTCGCCGTATTAGATATCCACATTGACAAGCTAGCAGATGCCAGCATAAACCCCAGAACCAGTTGCATGGGATGTGCGCCAAAAACAACCAGGATATTTAAAGCGATTCGTTTATGTAAATTCCATTTTTGCATGGCCAGTGCAATCATAAACCCACCCATTAATAAAAAAACGGTTGAATTCGTGTATTGACTTGCGGTTGCTTTACTAGAGGCGATTCCCATAAGCGGAAACAAAGCAAGCGGAATAAGAGCCGTTGCGGCTAGAGGTATGGCTTCTGTTATCCAAAATAATGACATCATGACTGCAATAGCAGCCATTCTGCTAGTTTGAATTGTGTCTCCAAAATTTGCAAAAATAAGTATTGTTATCGGAATAATAATTCCAGAAACTAATCCTATTCTTTTCATTATCATTCTATAAAAACATGTTGTTCATTATTAGAAAAAGATAGAAATCATTAAAACGAAAGCTGTTTTTTAGGATTGACCATAAAAAGTTCAAGCGATTCTATTAAGAAATTATTTGATTCAGTGGGCTTGAAACGAACGCTTATGATCAACGCGGACATCACAAAGAAAGGAATATAGCATGTAGGGATAAACTTTCAAAAACTCCAAAATGTAGCCTTGATGTAGCCAAGCGGAATCAAGGAAACACAATCGAAACCTTGATTCCACTCTGTTCCATCAAGGCTACCTATACAAATTAAGTTAATATTGTCATGTCGAGAAGAAATTTTCAATAAGTTCTTATTTCCCCCTCTACATAGTCAATTGTAATTCGTTATAAATGCCTTTTTTAAGAACAGGGGAGT
>CAYNRB010000181.1:0-6573 GCA_964399475.1 uncultured Methylomarinum sp. | reverse complement strand
TGGCACGGCATCTGGAAAGTTTATTTCTACAACAAACACAGTAGTTAACAAAACCATCAATCATATGGTTGATTCAATTAATTTCTGCAAACAGAAAGAACGTCCCAGAAGAAAATATAATCGCACTTCAAAAAAGCCAGTAAAAAAATGGCATGCTACAAAAAACAAGAATAAGGTAACGGCACCTGTATAGTAAATGTTACTTGGGGGGAGACAGTTTTTTTTAAAATCCCTGTCTGCTGTTAAGTGAATGCCATTGCCGGCTGGGGCCGTGTATATCCGGCCTTGTGGCGTCGCTCTCGGTGAGGACGGCCGCCTGGGTATATTCGGTATGGAACGCGGAAGCCCCCAGACCCCCTGTATTATGTGCGTTGGAGCTATTTCACCATGGGTTTTTAGGTCGATTATTTGCCCTTAGGATGTGATATAAGCTATTTTATTTTGCAACTAATACATGCTACTGATTATTTGATAAAACGTTTGATATAGTGTCGTCGTATGAGGAATAGATAAATTGTATAAATTTGATGTATGCAGTAGTTACTTACTTTGTTTGCAAATAGCTTTATGGACGACAGGATGAGCATGGCCTAAATTACAAACTGCTATTCCAGAAAGGTCATCAAGATAACGCTTGTTATTTTGATCCCATAACCAGGCACCATTACCTCTTTCAAATGTAACAAGTAATCGTTCGTAGGTTGGCATGATGTGACTAGACATAATTCGGGGGGGGGTGATATTTGGCAGGTTTTGCAATCTGCTAGAAAAACCCCTTGATTATAACTGGATCATAGATTCAAGCAAGTTTTTTCTATATGTTTTTCGGGGTATAACTGTGGGTGCTTTTTGCTATTCAATAGTCATTAATTTATTGTAAATCAATTGGTTATAAGCCAAGTAAAGATGAAGAATTTAATTTCGGTTCTATCGATAGAAAATCTTATTTCTAAGTGAGTGAAATATATAACTTTTTATATTGCCTAAAAGTTGATAAAATTACTAGGTTTTTATTTTATTGGTAGTTATTAATGGACGTTATAGAAAGAATTAAAGATCAACTGGGAAGCCATGCCGTTGTTTTATATATGAAAGGGTCTCCCGATTTTCCTCAATGTGGTTTTTCTTCTCAAGTAGTTCAGGCATTAAAGTCATGTAATGCAAAGTTTATGTACATAAATATCTTTGAAGACCAAGAAGTAAGAGAGGCACTTAAGACATATTCAAATTGGCCTACTTATCCTCAACTTTATATCAAGGAAGAATTAATCGGTGGTTGTGACATTATTATGGATTTGTTTAATAAAGGTGAACTGGAAGGAATGATTTCTGCGGCAACCGGTAATGTAGAGTCAGGGGAAGGATAAAATCCTCGCTCTTTAATTTTATATAATGCTTTGCAGCTTGGTTCAGGCCGTGAGTTTCGACCAAGCTCCATATCTTGAGTGCTAAAACATGTTTTAGCACTCTAATCATTTGTTTTTGAATACGAACAAAATTTCAGAATTATTTCACTGACTCATCAAAAAAATGATAATGGCTTTAATTAGTTGTTAGTTTATTGGTCTTGAAGGTTTTCCATAACAATAATATTTTCTGATTTATTCAACTATCTCCATCAAAAGTGCGTAGAATACGCTCCTTTTTTAAAGATTTTACACAAACATCAGCGATCTAATCGTATCACTTCCTGTGTTTCATCAATAAAGCCTACCACTATCAATGGAAAGGCAACCCTCATTTACTAGATAAAACAATGCTTACTACTGCAAATATTACTATGCAATTTGGCGCTAAGCCATTATTTGAAAATGTTTCCGTTAAATTTGGAGACAATAATCGCTATGGACTGATTGGCGCGAATGGTTGTGGAAAATCAACCTTTATGAAAATTTTAGGCGGTGATCTGGAAGCCAGTTCTGGCAATGTCTCAAAAGATCCACATCAGCGTATCGGTAAATTAAATCAGGATCAATTTGCTTATGAACAATACGCGGTCATTGATACCGTCATTATGGGACATGAAGAATTGTGGGCGGTAAAGTCAGAAAGAGATGCTATTTACGCTAATCCAGAGATGACTGAAGCTGATGGTATGCGCGCCGCTGAATTAGAATCTGAATTCGCCGAAATGGATGGGTATACAGCTGAAGCGCGTGCGGGTGAGTTGTTGGCCGGTGTGGGTATAGACATTGGGCAACATTATGGTCTGATGAGTGAGGTTGCACCAGGTTGGAAATTACGCGTTTTGTTAGCGCAGGTATTATTTTCTGAACCTGATATTATGTTGCTGGACGAGCCAACAAACAATTTGGATATCAATGCTATACGCTGGTTAGAAGGCATATTAAACGAACGAAATTGTACGATGGTTATTATTTCGCATGATCGACATTTTTTAAATAGTGTTTGTAGCCATATGGCTGATTTAGATTATGGCGAGATACGTATTTATCCTGGTTCTTACGATCAGTATATGATTGCCGCGACTCAGGTTACTGAACGGTTGCAGTCGGAAAATGCTAAAAAGAAAGCACAAATTGTCGAGCTTAAAGCATTTGTCAGTCGTTTTTCTGCTAATGCTTCAAAATCAAAGCAAGCCACATCGAGAGCCAAACAAATTGATAAAATTTCTCTAGCAGATATCAAACCCTCTAGTCGTCAAAATCCTTTTATTCGTTTTCAACAAACCAAAAAACTGCATCGTCTGGCGCTGGAAATAGAAGGTTTAAGTAAAAGTTATAATAAAGAATTGTTTGCCAATTTTGATCTGATGGTTGAAGTGGGTGAACGTGTTGCTATTATTGGTCCAAATGGTATTGGGAAATCGACTTTATTGAAATGTCTGATGGGAGAAGTTAAGCCTTCAGCCGGTAGTGTAAAATGGTCTGAAAATTCTGATATTAGTTATTGTGCACAAGATCATGCCGCCGAATTTGTAGAAGATCAACAACTATTTGAATGGATGCATCAATGGCGTAAACCCAGTGATGATGATCAGATAGTAAGAAGTACCCTAGGTAGATTGTTATTTTCACAAGATGAAATTGACAAGAAAGTCAGTGTTCTATCTGGTGGGGAAAAAGGTCGGATGATCTTTGGTAAATTAATGTTGCAACGAGCCAATATTATGCTGATGGATGAGCCTACAAATCACTTGGATATGGAATCTATCGAATCATTGAACCTGGCTTTAGAGAATTATCCAGGAACCTTGATTTTTGTTAGTCATGATCGGGAATTTGTCTCTTCATTGGCAACACGAATATTAGATATGACACCTACGGGTATTGTCGATTTTCGAGGTACCTATGAAGATTATTTGCTTAATCAGACTTGGGGTGAAGCAGGTCAGTCCAGACAGCAGAAGTAATATCTAAATTGTAGGTTGGGTTAGATTTTTTAGCTCTGCGAAAAAACGTAACCGAACATTATACTGTACTCGGTACAAATGTTGGGTTACGTTATCAAGCTTCGCCTGACAAGCTAACCCAACCTACACTTAATGAATATGGATTTATGGTTAAGAAAGTAGTATTAAACGCTAATACAAATGAAATATGCCATTCAAGTTAATACCAGTCCAAATAACTCATCTTCGGGGTATTTAGCTTATCAATTTATAAAAACTGCATTGGAATTGAATCATGAAATTTTCAGGGTTTTTTTCTATCATGAAGGTATTTATCATGCATTTAAGTACACAACACCACCAGATGATGAATGGCAAATGACAAAGAAATGGACAGAGTTAGCTGTTACGCAAGGTGTTGATTTAGTAGTCTGTATTTCTGCAGCACAAAGAAGGGGATTATTAAGTTCTGATGAAGCTAGTTTACAAGGCAAGCAGGATGACGATTTGGCAGAAGGATTCAGGATTTCTGGTCTGGGTCAGTTAGTAGAAGCTACTTTACTGGCAGATCGGTTTATTGAGTTCGGGTAATCAACATTTGAAAAATTTTATATTTATTATGCGCAGCTCTCCGCATGGGGGCTGTCAGTTGCAGGAAAAGCTGGATATTATATTAACGGTTGCCGCATTTGATCAGTCAGTTGCCTTATTGTTTCTGGATGATGGCGTGTTTCAATTGAAAAAAGGACAACAACCTGGAATTCAAGGCTTTAAGGATACCGCTTCTATTTTTAATGCATTGGAAATGTATGATGTTAATGAATTATATTTCGAAGTTGAATCATTGGAGAATCGTGGAATGAAATCGGTTGATTTAACTCTGCCAGCCACCGAATGTTATCGTAAGGATATTAATGAATTAATCAGTCGGTTTGATGTGGTTTTTTCTGGGTGAGTTTGTGGGGGTTTTATTGTTATCTCGCGGAGCATGGGAATAACAAATGTCGAGCGGACACAGGATAAACTCCCTTTACCCACTCTACATTTAATCTGTCTAAGGAACGAGGATTTAATAATATCCGAAAGTTTGGCGCAGAATTTTTGTTTGTCATCTGTGTTTTAGAAACAGGCGCATAGCAGGCTACGTAACTGTTTCTACAACACAGATGACGGACAAAAATACAAGTCAAAATTCGGATATTATTTAATCCTCGCTCCTAAGCTATTTTTTTATACTTGATCCGATGGGGATTATCCGCACTTTTTCCCAGTCTTTTATGGCGATCAAGTTCATAATCCGCATAATTTCCTTCAAACCAGACCACTTTACTTTCTCCTTCAAATGCCAGAATATGCGTGGCAATTCTATCCAGAAACCAGCGATCATGCGAAATAACTACTGCACATCCAGGAAATGATAACAAGGCTTCTTCCAAGGCGCGTAATGTTTCTACATCTAAATCATTAGTAGGTTCATCCAGTAACAATAAATTACCGCCACTTTTTAATAATTTAGCCAAATGTACACGATTACGTTCGCCACCCGACAAATGTCCAATATGTTTTTGCTGATCAGCCCCTTTAAAATTAAAACGTCCCAGATAAGCACGGGACGGTGTTTCGTATGTGCCTACTGTTATTAAATCTAAACCGTCAGAAACTTCTTCCCAGACTGTTTTGTTGGGATCAAGATCACTGCGCATCTGATCAACATAAGCCAGTTCAACTGTTTCGCCTAAAGTCACTGTACCTGAATCGACTTCTTCAAAGCCCGCCATCATACGAAATAATGTGGTTTTACCTGCACCATTAGGCCCTATGATTCCAACTATACCGCCAGGTGGTAATTTAAAACTTAAATTTTCAACTAGCAGCTTGTCACCAAAACTTTTGCTGATATTGTCAATATCAATTACTACATCACCCAGACGCGGGCCGGGTGGAATATAGATTTCCTGGGTTTCACTGCGTTTTTGTACTTCCTTGGAAGATAGTTCATCAAAACGGGCAAGACGAGCTTTGCTTTTTGCATGTCGGCCTTTTGCATTTGACCTGACCCATTCCAATTCGGTTTTAAGTGCTTTCTGGCGAGAAGATTCCTGTTTGGATTCTTGAGCCAGGCGTTTTTCTTTTTGTTCTAGCCAGTTTGAATAATTGCCCTCCCAAGGAATTCCCATGCCTCTATCCAATTCAAGAATCCAGCCTGCAACATTATCTAAGAAGTAGCGATCATGGGTTACAGCAACCACGGTACCCGTGTAATCATGTAAAAACCTTTCCAACCAGGCAACTGATTCTGCATCTAAATGGTTAGTCGGTTCATCCAATAACAACATATCGGGTTTGGATAACAATAAGCGGCATAGTGCTACACGACGCTGTTCTCCACCTGATAACTTGGTTACATCGGCATCCCAGGGAGGAAGGCGTAATGCATCAGCTGCAATTTCAAGGGTTCTTTCCAGTTCCCAGGCACCTGCAACTTCAATTTTTTCTTGTAACTCAGCCTGTTCAGCAATCAATGCATCAAAATCGGCATCGGGATCAGCAAAGGCTTCATTTACTTGATTGTAACGATCGATAATGGCTTTGATTTCAGCAACGCCTTCTTCCACATTTCCACGGACATCTTTATTCGGGTCTAATTCAGGTTCTTGAGGCAGATAGCCAATATTAATGCCTTTTTGTGGTATTGCTTCACCTTCAATATCTTTATCAATGCCTGCCATGATTCTAAGCAAGGTTGATTTACCAGAACCATTTAAGCCTAGTACACCAATTTTTGCACCCGGAAAAAATGACAAAGAAATATCTTTAAGGATATATTTTTTGGGTGGGACAATTTTACCCACACGATTCATTGAATATATGTATTGAGCCATTATTTTTTTATAATCGAAAAAAAGACTATTATTTCATGTTATGGCTTTGAGTTTAAAATGTTTTTAAGTAAGGAATGAAAAATAAATAACTTAACCATTCTAACTTGCCTTTTTGTTCGCCATAGTTTGTATAAGTACCCAAGCATAATTAATTTAACATTTTACTTGTCTTTTTTTCCATCTTCAGCGTTGCATAAATAGTTACGTAGCTCGCTATGCGCCTATTTATACAACACTGAATATGAAAAAAAATCCTGCGTAAAATTAGTTAAATTAATTATACTTGGGCACTTAGGCAACACGCAATAAATAACCCACCAATCTTGCTTGTCTTTTTGT
>CAYNRB010000180.1:0-6600 GCA_964399475.1 uncultured Methylomarinum sp. | reverse complement strand
TATTTTTAACTCATTTTTCTTTCCTCTAAAGTGAATTTTAGAGGCGACAACTATTTTGACACAGAGGGAGATCGTGGCAGGCAGGATCGTGAACACTTACGCCATGGCAGAAAACCAAAGCGAATTATGTTTTATCCGCTACGGTTCGATGCTAGAAAACAATTGCTGAAAAACGTCGGCACCATACCATAAAATACTGAACAAAATTTAATTCCATGATTAATTACAATAATTTCTTTGAGAATTTTGAATTCTGATGCCACAATTATAATTGCTGTAAAATAGGTGTAAAGCTGTTTCACAAAGCTTCTCTATGTGATAATAGTCAGTTATTTAAAAAATCTCAGTTGATAAGCAATTTACCAGTTTGGAAACAACAAAACATGAATCAAAATTATGGACGAAAATAAAAAGAAAGCGCTTTCTGCGGCGCTAATGCAGATAGATAAGCAGTTCGGCAAAGGATCTGTGATGCGTATGGGTGATGTAGCATCTGCAAATGGAATTGAAGTGGTTTCAACCGGATCGCTGTCATTGGATATTGCTTTGGGTACGGGTGGATTGCCTAGAGGGCGTATTGTTGAGATCTATGGCCCAGAGTCATCAGGCAAAACCACGATGACTTTAGAAACCATCGCCCAAATGCAAAAATTAGGCGGAACAGCAGCTTTTATTGATGCAGAGCATGCCCTGGATCCTGATTATGCCGAGAAAATCGGCATTAATATTGATGAATTACTAATTTCTCAGCCCGATACAGGTGAGCAGGCACTTGAAATTGTAGATATGCTGGTGCGTTCTGGTGCAGTCGATATGGTGGTCATTGATTCAGTCGCAGCTTTGACACCTAAGGCCGAAATTGAAGGTGACATGGGTGATTCCCATATGGGACTGCAAGCCCGATTAATGTCTCAGGCCTTGAGAAAACTGACATCTAATATTAAACGCTCTAATACATTAGTGGTATTTATCAACCAGCTTCGCATGAAGATTGGCGTGATGTTTGGTAATCCAGAAACCACAACGGGTGGGAATGCATTAAAGTTTTATGCATCCGTTCGTTTGGATATTCGGCGCATAGGTGCTATAAAAAAAGGCGATGAAGTCATTGGCAATGATACCCGAGTTAAAGTGGTAAAAAATAAAGTCGCCCCCCCTTTTAGGCAGGCTGAATTTGAGATTATTTATGGAGAAGGTGTTTCCTTTTTGGGGGAACTGGTAGATTTAGGTGTTAAATATGGCTTTGTCCAAAAAGCTGGGTCTTGGTATAGCTATGGCAATGAAAAAATTGGTCAGGGCAAAGATAACGTCAAAAAATTTCTGAAAGATAACCCTAAAAAGGCAGAAGAAATTGAGGCTAAAATTCGTGCCGAAGTTTTTGGAACGGATGATAAGAAAGAAAAAAAAGAAGATAAGACGACTAAATAATTATAGTGTGTGATTGAAAATGAATCTGAAAAAACAATAAAGGAAAATTGTTTAGTTTTTCTGACCCGAAGAGAGCATAGCCAGCAAGAGTTATTGGATAAGCTAGAGATTAAAGGATTTAATCGGGGAGAAATACAAGAGGTTGTTAATGATCTTGCAGAACAAGGCTGGCAAAGTGATTGTCGATTTGCTGAGAGCTATGCCAGATTTAGAATAAAAAAAGGCTTTGGGCCTATAAGAATCAGTTACGAATTATTGCAGCGTGGTATTGAAAATTATGATCTGGAATCGGTTGTATCAAATCTGGCCAACGATTGCTGGACCGAAATAATTGAGCAGGTTTACCAAAAAAAATATTCGGATGATCAAATATTAACCTATAAGGAATGGCATAAGCGCTGTCGTTTTCTTCAGCAGCGCGGCTTTAGTGGTGAAATGATCAAAGTACTTTTTAAACAATTGAATATTCAACTGACTGGCTCTTAATTAAGCCACCAAAAATGAATAACATGTAGCGATAAGATTGAAGAAATATAACTAGTTTTAATTAATGATGAAAAAAATGACCAGTGCACAATTACGTGCTGCTTTCTTAGCGTTTTTTAAACAGCGAGGGCATACAGTATTGCCTTCCAGTTCACTTGTTCCAAGTAATGACCCTACCTTGCTGTTTACCAATGCAGGCATGGTACCTTTTAAAGATGTTTTTTTGGGACGAGAGCAACGTGACTATAACAAAGCAACGACGACTCAACGTTGTGTGCGTGCGGGTGGTAAACACAATGATTTAGAAAATGTGGGTTATACAGCCAGACACCATACTTTTTTTGAGATGTTGGGTAACTTTAGTTTTGGTAATTATTTTAAACAAGAGGCGATTCATTTTGCCTGGGATTTTTTAACCAAGGAACTGGAAATACCCGCAGAAAAACTTTGGGTCACTGTTTTTGAGGAAGACCCTGAGACTGAGGCAATTTGGTTGGAAGATCTGAAAATAGATGCGTCCCGCCTGTCAAGAATTGGCGCTAAAGATAATTTTTGGTCCATGGGCGATGTGGGTCCTTGCGGCCCTTGTACAGAAATTTTCTATGATCATGGTAAAGAGGTTGCTGGTGGGCCACCTGGAACCCCAGAAGAAGATGGCGACAGATATATTGAAATCTGGAATCTAGTTTTTATGCAATATGATCGGGATAAAGAAGGTCATATGCATCCTTTACCTGCACCGTCTGTTGATACGGGGATGGGTTTGGAACGTATTGCAGCAGTATTGCAAGGCGTTCATAGTAACTATGAAATTGATTTGTTTCAAAACCTGCTAAAGGTAGCGGCTGAATTATCTGGAACAACCGATTTAACCCATAGTTCATTACGAGTTATTGCTGACCACATACGTTCTTGTGCATTCATGGTAGTTGATGGTGTATTACCTTCGAATGAAGGGCGTGGCTATGTTTTAAGACGTATTATTCGACGAGCCATTCGTCATGGTTATCGTTTAGGTAATCAAAATGTTTTCTTTTACAAATTAGTCGCACCATTAGTTAAAGAGATGGGAGAGGCATTTCCTGAATTAACAGAAGCTCAGCAACAAGTTGAACGCGTCCTTAAAAATGAAGAAGAACGATTCGCTGAAACATTAGAACAAGGTATGAAGGTATTGGAATCCTGTGTTGCCAAAATTGAGGGCAGTGTAATCCCGGGCGATATGGTTTTCCTTTTATACGATACCTTTGGCTTCCCAGTCGATTTAACCGCTGATTTTGCCAGAGAACATGATCTCACTGTAGATCATGCCGGTTTTGAAATTGAAATGTCCGCTCAAAGAGACCGGGCAAGAGCTGGGGGAAAATTTGGTGCGGATTATGACCAGGATATCAAGCATGATAGCCAGACCGACTTTACCGGATATATTCATTTAAAAGATACTTCAACAATTCTTGGTTTATTCAATAAAGGCAATTCTGTAGAAAGCTTAAGCCAAGGTGATGAAGGGGTAATTATTTTAGATAAAACGCCTTTTTATGCAGAGTCAGGTGGTCAGGTTGGTGATAGTGGCTCTATCGTTCTGAAACAAGCTGTTTTTGAAGTTAAAGATACGCAAAAACAAGGTACCAACCTTTTTCTGCACAAAGGTAAAGTTGTTCAAGGCGATATCTATATCAACCAAAGCTGTGAACTACTGGTTAATGCAGAAGATCGGATCGCAACCGAACTTAATCATTCATCTACCCATTTATTACATGCGGCATTACGACAAACGCTGGGCGATCATGTGACGCAAAAAGGTTCGTTAGTAAATCCGGACAGGCTACGCTTTGATTTTTCGCATTTTGAACCTATGACGAATGCAGAAATTAACCTGATTGAAAGCTTGGTCAATGAACAAATACGTGCAAATAATGCGGTATCAGCCGAAGTTATGAGCAAAGATGATGCTATGAATGTGGGAGCTATGGCACTGTTTGGCGAAAAATATGGTGATGAAGTTCGAGTCTTAAAGATGGGCGCTTTCTCAACGGAATTGTGTGGAGGCACCCATGTTGGGCGTACTGGAGATATAGGTTGTTTTAAAATCATTAGTGAAACAGGTGTAGCTTCTGGTGTTAGGCGAATTGAAGCGCTGACAGGCAAAGCATGTATGGACTGGATTGAAAATCAGGATAAAACATTATTGACTATTGCTGGGTTGGTAAAAAGTAGCACAGAGAAAGCATCAGAAAAAGTTCAGCAATTATTAGAAAAAAATAAGCGCTTAGAAAAGGAACTGGAACGTCTAAAGTCAAAAATGGCCAGTTCTGCTGGAGGCGAATTGAGTGCTCAGGCAGTAGAAGTCAATGGTATAAAGGTTTTGGCTGTAAAGCTGGAAGATGTTGACCCCAAATCAATGCGTGATATGGTGGATCAATTAAAAAACAAACTGGGCAGTTCAGTCATTATTTTGGCAACAGTCAAGGATGAAAAAGTCAGTTTAATAGCGGGTGTATCGAAAGATCAGATTAACCGTTTAAAAGCGGGTGAATTAGTCAATTCAGTCGCCATAAAAGTCGGTGGAAAAGGTGGTGGCAGACCGGATATGGCACAAGCCGGAGGCAATGACCCATCTGGACTGGAAAAGGCACTAAAACAAGTCCCAGACTGGGTAAAAGCACACCTAGAAAGGTAAGTTATTTTCCCTTTATGAGAATGGCTATTTTAATTATAGTCATCCCTAGCATTTATATTTTAAGTTAAAAAATGGCAGTATTTGTTTATAAATTTGGTGGTACATCCGTAGGTTCAGTCGATCGTATAAAAGCTGTCGCTGAAAAAATTAAAAAAGCACGGGATCAAGGTGATTCGATTGTAGTAGTCGTTTCTGCAATGAGCGGTGAAACCAATCGTTTAACTAAAATGGCCGAGGCAATGCAGGAGCAGCCCAACAATAGAGAAATGGATGTATTGCTTTCCACAGGAGAGCAAGTAACCATGTCATTACTCTGTATGGCTTTGCATGATTTAGGTTGCCCCGCATGTTCCTATACGGGGGGGCAAGTCAAAATATTAACCGATAGCATGCATACTAAAGCCAGGATTCGGGAAATTGATGATGACCGAATTAAAAAGGATCTTGCTGAAGACCAGGTCGTTGTAGTCGCTGGATTTCAGGGAATTGATGAAAATGGAAATATAACCACTTTAGGGCGAGGTGGATCAGATACTACCGCAGTTGCTCTGGCTGCTGCTTTAAAAGCAGAGGAGTGTCATATCTATACCGATGTAGACGGTGTCTATACGACAGACCCAAGAATAGAACCTAAAGCCAGAAAACTGGATAAAATTACCTTCGAAGAAATGCTGGAAATGGCTAGCCTAGGGTCAAAAGTATTACAGATACGTGCAGTAGAATTTGCTGGAAAATATAACGTTGCACTCAGAGTATTATCAACTTTTAAAGAAGGGAATGGCACACTAATTACCTATGAGGATTCACAAATGGAAAGAGCTTTAATTTCAGGTATTGCATTTAACCGTGATGAAGCTAAGTTAACAATCAAAGGCGTACCCGATTTTCCAGGTATAGCCTCAAAAATCGTCTGTCCAATTGCGGATTCAAATATCGAAGTCGATATGATTATTCAGAATGTTGCGGACGATTCGACTACAGATTTCACTTTTACTGTGCACCGAAATGACTATAAAAGGACTAAAGAAATCTTAGATAGAGTTTGTAAAGAACTGGATGCAAAGCAAGTTCTGGGTGATGATACTATCGTTAAAGTTTCAATTGTGGGTATTGGCATGCGATCACATGCAGGCATAGCCAGCACTATGTTTAAAGTACTGGCAAATGAAGGAATTAATATTAAAATGATTTCAACTTCAGAAATTAAAATATCTGTTGTTGTAGATGAAAAGTATTTAGAACTTGCTGTGCGCGCTTTACATCAAGCCTTTGAGCTTGATAAAAAAAATTCAAAATAACTTTAAATTTTATTTTTACTTGAAATTTAGCTATAATACCCCTCTTGGTTAGTTACTGCTTAAGACAGTAGCCATTAAATGGAAAAAAGGGAGATATTATGCTTATCTTAACTCGACGAGTAGGAGAAACTTTAATGATAGGTGACGATGTAACAGTCACTGTATTAGGCGTTAAAGGTAATCAGGTTCGAATTGGCATTAATGCACCAAAAGAAACATCTGTTCACAGAGAAGAGATTTACGAAAGGATTAAGAAGGAACAATCAGAATCAGGCGGTTCAAATTCTGACGATTAAATAGTTTAGGAGAGTTGGCCGAGCGGCCGAAGGCGCTCCCCTGCTAAGGGAGTATGGGCTTTATCTCCCATCGAGGGTTCGAATCCCTCACTCTCCGCCATAATTACATAAGATTATTTGACAAAAAAAACAATAAAAGCGATAATAGTCTGCTAAATAAAGCGCCCGTAGCTCAGCTGGATAGAGTACTCGGCTACGAACCGAGCGGTCGGGAGTTCGAATCTCTCCGGGCGCGCCATGTTGTTGTATAAGGATTATTCCCCTGTAGCTCAGTTGGTAGAGCGGGTGACTGTTAATCACTAGGTCGGCGGTTCGAGCCCGTCCGGGGGAGCCATATAAAATAAAGCCTGTAGCGATTTTTCGTTACAGGCTTTTTTATGCGTAGTGCCTTTTAATTAATTCTCCTGTATTC
>CAYNRB010000179.1:0-6619 GCA_964399475.1 uncultured Methylomarinum sp. | reverse complement strand
AAGACGGACAAAAAGACCAGCAAGATTGGATGATTATTTTTTTCCATCTCCCTTAATGAAGCGCTATGCTTGTTTACAAACCAGCCCATTATTTGGGTAGATCCAGTATTAAGTGAAACCAATGAGATTTTCCTAAATGCAGATGATAATTATAAAGCCAAAATTAATTTAGATGAGTTTGTTAAAGCACCAAAATCAACAATAATAAAATCACCACCCCAATTTGGGCTAACCAGTCTTGCTCATTTTTTAGTGCATAAAGCACACACACAGGTCGGAGTCAAGTCCCGAATTGAGAATTGATACCTGCTCTCTATTTTGGACATTCAAGCCTAGGAGGCTGTCCGAGAACAGTCAATTTAGAAAAATGCGAAATGCAGCATAGAAATTTTAAATATTAGAGTATAGCTATACACTTAAATATTAACGCCTAGAATATGCCTTTTTCGCTAAATTTCTATTTTCTACTGATTTTCATCCCGATTATCCCTGTATTACTGGGTTAAACCCCTTATTCATAAATTTTGGGCAGATCTCTCCTCGGAACATCGCTTTCGTTATTTTTTTAATATTATGCGTCGCACAGACCAGTGAAAATTCACCGGCCACTTTCTTTTTCCCTCGGACACTAAATCCACGAAACCCCGTGTTTTTGATCTGGCCGAAGACCGGTTCGACCATGATCTTACGTTGTTTGTAGATAGCTTTTGATTCCTCTTTTTCCATCTTCTCATTCATCTGCTGGCGTAAGGCTTCTATGTCATCTGTGTTGATGGTGCGAGCTTCGCCTTTATTGGATTGGTAGCAACGACTTTTATAAGAACACCTATGACATATTTCCGCATCACCCTGATAGGTTCGACTGCCGTCTTTTCCCTGTTTCACGACCACTAGTGTTTGCTCACCCGGGCAGGTAAAGGTATCACTGGTTTCATGGTAGGTGAAGTCTGCCTTGACTAGTTTGCGCTCTGTATTGTCTAACGAGGATTTATTTTTCTTTTCGCCTTTGTCCGTTGCAATGTAGCTGTCTTCAAGTGCTTGCAAGTTGTCTCCTGACATATAGCCATTGTCAGCACTGAGTAGTATGTCGGGTAACTTGCCTGTGGTTTCTTCAATGGCTGTCAGTGCTGGCTTAATTTCATTTTTGTCATTTGCATTCTGACTCAGGTGCTGGCCTATAATGATTTGATTGTCTCCATCGACACTGATCTGTGCATTGTATTGATAATCAAAACTGCCATTTTTACCCATGATACGGGCTTCTTTATCGGCAAAGCTGATCTGTTTTTTGTCATCTATGTCTTTATCTGGGTTGAGCGCTTTTTCCCGTTTCTTAAGCGCATCTTTGGCTTCTCTGATCTGTTTTAATCTCGCCCGTTTATGCTTCAGGTCTTCAGGTATTTCATACCCTGTCTGGTCTTTATAAGCCTGGTCTTCTTCCTGGTCACTACGGCTGGCCTTTTCAATCAGTTCGTCGATTTCCTGGCTTAAGGCTTGTTCCTTTTCTTTTAATCGACCATAACTCATGGCTTTATGCTTGGAGCTATTGGCCTGGAACTTTGATCCGACAAGACTAATATGTCCCAATGAAGCTAGCTTGAGCTCAATGGCTAGCTGGACGGTCTGTTTGAAACAGTCATGAAAAAATGCACTGTTATTTTTTCTAAAGTCACTTAACACTCGGAAGTTGGGGCAGTTCATTTGTGCAATGTACATAAAGGAAAGGTCTTCTGTACAACGCCGTTGTATTTCCCGTGAGCTGAATACGCCACGACTATAGGCATAAATCAGAATGGATATGATGTGTTTCGGATGATAGGCATTTTGCCCGTTATATTTATAGTGGCTTTCAATCGATGAGGTGTCCAGTTGTTGAAAGAGGTCGTTATAGAGATAGCATTCATGGTCATCTGATAACAAATCAAAAATATTACTGGGAAACAACGGGTGTTGTTTGAATTCGATAGGATGTGACTTGAAGGGGATTGTCATGACTGTATTTTAGATGCTATTCTGGGTATTTATTGGCGTTTATTGCCAATAATTTAAAATTATTACAATTTAGGCGGCTGATAAAGATACTAGTTCTCGGACAGCCTCCTAGGAACTCTGACCATGCTTAGTAAAAATGATAATTCGCAATTCGGGACTTGAACATCCCTCTAGAATTTTCAAGTATTATTTCAAAGAAATAAAAATATTTCATCCGCACATCTTCCTCTCTAGTCAAGCCAGAGAAAAAAAATTGGAGAGGAATATCAATGCGCCATTGATATTATTTCAGATTGAACTCAATCTCTATTTTATTTAACAGCAATTGTACGTATAAATGGCGTCAAGAAGCCTCCTTTAATTGTACTCGCACAGCTTTATTATGGCTTTTGCCTTCAGCGCGTTTTTTATCATAGTAAGCATGAGATTCAGGAACAGCGGCTATGTGTCGGCAGACTGCTGTCATCATCGCCTTTCGAGCGCGAGTATTTACGTGCTTGGGTGATTTTGTACCTTGATAGCCACCCGACTGATTATCCAGTGGGGACATACCCAGGTAAATGGAGAAACTACTCTGTTTCGGTAAGCGAATTAATGTACCAATCTCCCCTGCCAATTCAGCGCTACACACCAGACCAAAGCCTGGAATTGAATTGATATGTTGCGCATCGATAGAATTTTTCAATTGTTGAGAAATTTTACTATCCAACGTTTTGATTGAAGCGATCAAATCCACTAGATGCTGCGCATCTTCTTGAATCATACAGCCAACTTCTTCAACATCGTTAGAAAATACAGCCTTGTTTTGCCAGTCAAGAATCTGGTTCATATATTTCAAGCCAATACCTGAAATAGCTAGCATGCTTTTGGAATGCAATCGAAGTAATTTAGGTAATTCGTCACGACAGGTGTTACGTTCCGCTTTATACAAGATAATGATGGTTGTGTTCCGTACTATTTTTATTTGTTGCTGGATAGATGGGCTGGTCGAATATTTACTTTTTTAGGGATATAACTTACTGATTTATTGTTATTTTATATAAAACATTCCTAGATCATAATAATAAACAAAAAAACAAAAAAACAAAAAAAGAACTACACTTGAAAGGCAATACTTGAAAATTGAAAGCGTCTTGCTTAATTTACAAAAAAATCATGGAGGGAAAACTCTGGAAATAATTTAGAGAAGTGAATAATCACTATTGCCCCTAATTTTATGAATTCGGCCTGATTGAAAATTTTTTATTGTATATCGTCGTTACTGAACTAACAGATCGGTAACAGACATACTTTTTCTTACTCCTTTGTTTGACTTTAGTTAGCCAAATAATTTTCTGACACCTCTGAGTTTTGCTTTATGGGTATTAAGAGATACTCCAAAAAACATACAGAGAAGCCCAAAAACCGTCACAGGGAAAGCAAAGAGCTGCGTAAAAAGAAAATAATAAATAAAGAAGACTAGTGCTTCAACAATTTAGGTTTGATGAATAGAAAATGATGTAGAGCGGACTTCAGTCCGCCACAAATTAAAAATTGAGTGAATAGCGGGCTAGCAACGCTCTATATCCAAGTCGCTCTATCTTAAGGACTGAAGCTTATATAACTTCCGTAAATTATTTAAGCTTCAATCCTAATAGTTTTTTAAATTATAAAAAACAATATCAACCCATTAATAAACGGTGTGAACCTATGTCTCAACGTAACATTTTTCAAAAAATCATTCTTTTACAAACGGGAGCGCCAGGTTCATCCTCGCAACTTCAAAAACTGAATGATCAATTTGAGCAAACGGGTGATTTTAGTTTGATCGCAAAGACAGTCGATTTCAGTCTAAATCAACAAATCCTGACAAATGAAAAAGGCGTTATCGGAGTTTTTCAAAGCATAGCCTCTAACGGTTTCAATATCAACTTCAATGATGACGATGCTAGGCAATTGGTCCAAAATTTTATTAAGTCTGGGGTAGATACCTGGTCAAAATTGTTCGCTTTTGTCATAGTACAGATCGAAGGAGATCTAGGTAAACTACTGGAGAACCATACAGAAGCAGCAAACCAGTTTTCTGACGCGTTAACTCGTTTAGATAAAGAAACAGACTATAACAGTGATCAAAGCATTAATGCTGCCAAAGAATGGTTGGCTGGAATTGGCGTATCGGAACAAACTTTAAGCCTAGCCAATAACAACATAGACGCTTTGATTTCACGTTTTTTTAATGGCAATGTACAAGGCAAAGTATTTGATGGCTATTTACAAAATGCCACCGTATTTATTGACAACAATGCAAATGGACGACTGGATTCAGGCGAGATCAGCACAACTACAGATGACCAGGGCAACTTTTTATTTCTCGGTCAGGTTCCCCAAGGACAACTGGTAAGCACTGGAGGTATTGATAGTATTACAGGCCTACCCTTTAATGGCCAATTAAGTGCTGTACAAGGTGCAAGCTTAATCTCGCCTTTCACCACATTAACCAATAAACTGATCACCCAGGGATTTGCTGAGACTCTAGTAGAAGCAGAGCAGATAGTATTTCAGGGCTTAGCTGTCACCCCAGTCGATCTCAGTACATTTGATCCCTTTGCTCTCGCATTAGACTCCAATAGCACACCACTAGAACAACAAAATGCAATAGAGCTGCGAGCCTCTACCGCACAATTGACTAACTTACTGAGTCTATTTAATACACTGTTCAGTACATTTTTCAACAATTTAGAGAATAATCCTACTGCTGTCTTATTCGATACCGTTGTAGAAGCACTTGTCTCAGCCCATCAGAACCAGCTAACCCTAGACTTAACTGATGCGACAATACTGGAACAGCTGTTAAGCGATACTACTCTACAATTAACCACCAATACCGAAGTCCTTCAATCCGCCATCGCGGCAGTGGCACAATCACTCGCCGAAATCAATACCTTAATACAAACAGCCACACAAGACAATTCCACCCAACAAGCCTTTGATCAAATAGCCAAATTACAAATTCTCACACAAACCGAGCTATCAGCAGCCTTGGAAATACTAGGAACTACCAATGATACCAGCCTTATCACAACAGAATTTAGCGGTGCCGAGCTAAGCAATAACTTAGCACAAACATCTTTGCCCACGGATACCCCTCCTATTTTAATAAACAGTCTTCCACAGGACAATCAAAGCATCTTTAACAGCGATGGCAACATTACTCTGTTTTTTAATGAAATCATCCAGGCAGGTACAGGCCAAATCATCATCTCAGATGGTCTCACAGATGATCGTATCATCAATATCACCGATACGAGTCAAGTTACATTCAACGGAACAAAACTGATAGTCAATCCGGTTAATGATTTGCAAAGTGGTGTCAGCTATTTCATCAGTATTGGCGAAGGCGTTATTGTTGATACCCAAGGCAATTCATTTGTAGGCATTAACAATAACACTTCCACAAATTCTACAAGCTCAGAAAATGTACAACCCACACCTACCGCCCCTCCACCTCCAGCACCTGTTATTAATGCCCCCCCCACGCTGGTCAATAGCACACCCACCGATGATGCAACAGCGGTAGCAACTAACGGCACATTAGTTTTGACCTTTAGCGAACCCATAAAAACAGGTGTAGGCAACATCATCATCGGTAGCGGCATTGATACCCGAACCATTGCCATTAACGATGCCAGCCAAGTCACCATTGCAGCAAATACTCTTACAATCACCCCAACTAATCCACTGATTGCCAGCACCGCCTATAACATTCAGATAGGTGGCGGTGTTATCACCGATATAGCAGGTGCTCCTTTTGCAGGGCTCTTAACGCCTACTGCATTAAATTTTCAAACCGCAAGCCTCATTATTGAGCTTTCAGATGTTGAAAAAAATAGTAACAATACCGGCTTTGTGATTAATGGCGCGAGTGCGGGTGATTATAGTGGCCTTTCTGTCAGTACAGCCGGTGATGTCAATGGCGATGGTTTGAATGATCTGATTATAGGTGCTCCTTTTCACGACCCTAACGGTTCAGCAAGTGGCGCCAGCTTTGTGGTATTCGGTAAAACTGATGGCACAGCCATTGAACTCTCAACGGTTGAAACAGGGACAGGTGGATTTGTAATTAATGGTGCGAGTGCGGTTGATTTTAGTGGTGATTCCGTCAGCACAGCAGGCGATGTTAATGGCGATGGTTTGTCTGATCTCATTGTGGGAGCTAAATATGACGATCCAAATGGATCAAAAAGTGGAGCCAGCTTTGTAGTATTTGGCAAAACTGATGGCGCAGCCATTGAACTATCAACAATTGAAACAGGGGCAGGCGGTTTTGTAATTAATGGTGCTGGGTTTGATGATAGAAGTGGTCGCTCTGTTCGTTCAGCAGGTGATGTCAATGGCGATGGTTTAGCTGATCTGATTGTGGGAGCTCGTTTTGATGATCCAAATGGTTTAAGTAGTGGTGCCAGTTTTGTGATTTTTGGCAAAACTGATGGCTCAACCGTTGAACTATCAACAATTGAAACGGGAACCGGCGGCTTTGTAATTAATGGTGCGAGTGCGGGCGATAACAATGGTTTTTCAGTCAGTACAGCAGGCGATGTCAATGGCGATGGTTTGACTGATCTGATTGTGGGCGCCTACCGTCATGGGT
>CAYNRB010000178.1:0-6725 GCA_964399475.1 uncultured Methylomarinum sp. | reverse complement strand
TGATATACGCGCTATGTGAAGGTGCTATCGCTTTTCCGCCCTACAACGCCTCAGAAAACACAAAGCGTCAGCAAGAAAGGAACTTCATCCGTCACTTGAAATGGGCGTTTGTTTTCGGGTGATGGGCTCATAAACCGAATAGTAAACCGATGTTTTCCTCCACTGGTTTCCGCAAAACAAGGGAGCGATCGATCGACGGCAATTCTAAGAAGTTGATAGGGCTGGGATTTATCAAGAGCAAGCTGAAAAAATCCTGCTGTAGCAATTTCTTCTGTGGGTATATTGCTTTGCCTAATAAAGTTGAGAATTAAATCAATTCCTCTACGAATATCTACAAAAGGTTTTGTCCAATGAAGCAGGTCTTCCTGTTGAATATTATTATTTTGTTCTAGCCAATAATGGAATGCAGGTAAATCAAAAGCGCATGTGCCTCCTGGAATTGAGCTACGTTGAGAAATAGTTTGGAATAAATCGCTCTCCATCACGTTTATGCCTATTTTTCCATTAGCCTCATAGAGTTTGGTGCTAATGGTTTTTAAATTTACTAGGATTTGATCTAGCTTGTCCGTATCAACACTCTGGTTATTTGATATTTGATTGAGTATTTTTGTATGTCGTTCCAGTTCTTTGAGCAATTCGGATCTTAGGTCGCTACGACTAAAAATCATTAGAATGTCGAGTAAAACAGTAATCGCTGCTCGATTATCAGAAACCGTATTACCGTTCATGAAATGATTGAGTTGCTGGAAAAGTTGCTCGAGTCTCATAAAGACTCGAATTCTTTCATTGAGAGGGAATTCGTAGAGTGTTGGTGTATTCACAAATAGGTTTACCTAAGAGTTGCTTAAGATTGGAAATATTATAAACATGTAATTTGACTTGGCTTTAGGTGGCTTCCGATAATAAATATACCAAGATTGTGCAGTCTTTTTGTTTCTGCTTAAACCATCTCAAGAGGCGCATAGCAAGCTACGCAACGATTGAGATTGTTTAAGCAGGGACAAAAAGACAAGCAAGGTTGGTGTATTTATTATTGGAAACCACCTTATGGGTATGAAAACCAATACCTCATCAGTCATATTATTTATTCCCCAATCCTTAATAATAAATATTGATTGTGAAGCTTTTTAACTTGTTCTGCAAGTTGAGAACTTGAATTTGAGTTGTCAATAATATCATCTGCCAGTAAAATCCTCTGTTTTCGTGAAACCTGAGTATTAATAATAGATAAAATATTTTCTGTTGAAAGTTGATCGCGGTTTTTTACTCTTTCTATCTGCGTTTCAACAGGACAATCTACAAGCAGAACTCGGTCAACAAAAGCCGTCATTTTAGTTTCCATCAAAAGAGGAATACATAGAATAGAATAATCCGCTGTCTGTTTTTCAAATTCGGCTTGCATTGCTTGGTAAATAAGAGGATGAAGTACTTTTTCCAGTTGTTTTTTTTTATCTGCATCAGAAAAAATAATTTCTCTTAATTCATGTCTATTTAAAGAATTATCATTATTGATAATAGAATGACCAAAAATCTGTTTGATTTTTATGAGCGCAGGCTGACCTGCTTCTACTAATTGGCGAGAAATTATATCAGCATCAATGATAGGAATGTTATAACACTGACTGAACATCCTAGCTATGGTTGATTTTCCACAGCCTATGCCTCCGGTCAGGCCAATTTTTAGCATCTAGCTTAGAGTCCCAAAAAATCAAGGTAAAGTAAATTAATCTCTTTTCCCCAGATTAAGGCTAACCAGCCGGCAGTTGCTAAATAGGGACCAAAAGGAATCGGCGTATTTCGGTCATGTCTGACTATAATAATCATAGAAATACCGATGATTGCACCGACTAAAGATGAAAGCAAAATTATAATGGGTAAATATTGCCATCCCAACCAAGCACCTAATAAAGCCAATAACTTAAAGTCCCCAAAACCCATCCCTTCTTTACCGGTTACCAGTTTAAACAATTGATAAACAATCCATAAACTCAGATATCCAGCTATGGCACCGATAATGCTGGAATGTGTATCAGTAAAGACTGAAAATAGACTCAAAAACAAACCCACCCATAATAATGGCAAGCTAATTGAGTCAGGTAATAACTGATGATCAATATCAATAAAACTCAGGGCAATTAGTGACCAAGTCAAGAATAATGCAAACACTGTTTCAATGCTGTAACCAAAATGCCAGGCAACCATGGCAGAACATATTCCGGTAAAAGCTTCAATCAAAGGATAACGCAAGGAAATATGAACTTTACATTCTGCGCATTTTCCTTTTAAAAACAAATAACTAATAACGGGAACATTTTGATAAGGTTTTATCTCAGCATTACAATTTGGACATTTAGATAAAGGTAGTGCCAAGTTGAAAGGTTCAGACTCTTGAAGTGAGGCAGCAGCAGAATCTGATAAATCATTTTTAGCACCATTTTCTTCCGTGGCATCAAATTCCAGATATTCCAGACATTCTTTTTTCCAGCTACGCTGCATCATGACGGGTAGTCTGAAAATAACAACATTAAGAAAACTTCCAATCATTAAACCGATGATAAATATTAAACTGCTAAATAACAGAGGTGATGATTGCAGAATGTTTTGAATTTCTTGCATGAAATGTAAATGAGTTATAGCAGATGAGAAAAGGGCGATTGGTTTCCAGGTTTTAATTTACCCAGAGGAGTGAAGGCTTAACACCAACACTATATTAATACATAAAAAACATTTTTTTAGATTGCCTACACTGTCAATTATAGTTTGATGATTATGTAGAGCGGACTTCAGTCCGCTATTCAAACTATGCTTGTAGCGGACTGAAGTCCACTCTACATTGAAAAAACGCGAAGTTTAACCCACAGCAGCACCCAGTTTAAATATGGGAAGATACATCGCAACAATTAATCCACCGACTAAGGTTCCCAGGATAACCATAATAAAGGGTTCCATTAAGCTGCTCATATTATCAACTAAGTTATCAACTTCTTCTTCATAAAAATCAGCAACTTTATCCAACATAGAATCAATTTTTCCTGATTCTTCACCTATAGCAACCATTTGAACAACTAAATGAGGAAAAATTCCAACTTGTTGCATTGCAAATTGTAAGCGTTGACCCGTCGCGACATCTTCTCGAATTTTCAACACAGCATCAGAAAAAACAATGTTGCCACAAGCACCAGCCACTGCTTCAAGCGCTTCTACTAAAGGTACTCCGGCTGCTGACATAGTAGATAAAGTCCGTGAAAAACGAGCAATTGCAGATTTTTCCATAATCATACCTATGATAGGTAGTTTTAATAACGTCCTGTCTATCCATTGTCTAAATTTAAGTGATCGCTTATGAAAAAAACTAAAGGCTTTTACGCCGATAATCCCTCCCCCAATAACTGCCCACCACCATTCCTGTGCCCATTCCGACATACTGATTACAAACTTTGTAAAGGCAGGAAGATCAGCACCAAAACTTTTGAATAAATCTTCAAAGACAGGAACGACGAAAATAAGTAATATGGCTGTTACGATAAAGGCAATTACAAGAACGGCAATAGGATAGGTGAGTGCTTTTTTAACTTTTTTCTTGATGGTTTCTGATTTTTCTTTATAGGTAGCAATTTTATCCAGCAAACCTTCAAGCACACCAGACTGTTCGCCAGCCTCTACCAAGCTACAAAATAAATCATCAAAATATAGATGTTTCCTTCTCAGTGCCTCAGCTAGTGTGTCACCTCCTTCAATATCGGCTTTAATAGAAAGCAACAATTCCGCCATACTGGGATTTTCATGACCTTTGCCGATAATATCAAATGACTGAACCAGAGGAACCCCAGCTTGTAACATAGTAGCCAATTGTCGAGCAAAAATAGCAATATCTGCGGGAGTAATTTTACGGACTCTTGCACCAAATAAGGGTTTAGGTTTTTTCTTGATTTTTAAAACCCGAACGCCCATTCTTCTCAAATCAGCGCGTGCGATAGTCTCGCTTTTGGCACTGATTTCACCGCCAGTTTTATTGCCTGCTTTATCTTTTCCTTGCCAAACAAAGTCAATTTGTACGATATCTGCCATTGTTATACCTCAGTAATTCTGTCTATTTCTTCCAGACTGGTTATGCCTTGGCGCACTTTTATCAGGCCTGATGCTCTCAAATCATTGATGCCTTCGCTTTTAGCGAGATCTGCCATTTCCATGGCATTGCCGCCCGAAAGAATCAGCGCACGCATTTTTTCACTGATTGGCATGACCTGATAAATACCTACGCGACCTTTGTAACCGTTAGTGCACTTATCGCACCCTATCGGTATGAATATTTTTAAACTTGTGAGTTCTTCTTTGGTAAAACCTGCTTTAAGATAAGTTTTTTCAGGATAGTCCGCCTTTTTTTTACAATGCTCACAAAGTCTGCGTCCCAATCGTTGAGCCATTATTAAATTAACGGCAGACACTATATTAAACGGCTCTATGCCCATTTGCATCAGTCGATTGATAGTTTGTGGTGCGTCATTAGTGTGTAGTGTGGATAAAACTAGATGACCTGTTTGTGCTGCTTTTACAGATATGCTGGCCGTTTCAAGGTCTCGAATTTCTCCAACCATGATGATATCAGGATCTTGTCGCAAAAATGCTTTTAAAGCAATAGCAAAGGTTAACCCCGCTTTAACATTCATATTGACTTGGTTAATGCCCTCAACTGTAATTTCAACTGGGTCTTCAGCAGTTGAAATATTTCGCTCAATTTTGTTTAAAATGTTCAAACCCGTATAGAGAGAAACGGTTTTTCCGCTACCTGTCGGGCCGGTAACAAGAACCATACCGTACGGACGGTGTATAGCATCTAAAAAAAGTTTTTGCTGATCGGGTTCAAACCCTAGTTTTTCAATGCCTATTTGGGCACTACTAGGATCTAAAATACGTAAAACTACCTTTTCCCCAAATAAAGTAGGGCAAGTGCTGACACGAAAGTCTATGGCTCGGTGCTTAGACAATTGCATTTTAATTCGGCCATCTTGCGGTACTCGCCGTTCCGCAATATCCATCTTAGACATTACTTTAATTCGGGAGATAATTCTGTGGGAAATATTGGAAGGTGGATTGGCTATTTCGTAAAGTATGCCATCTGTTCTATAACGGATACGAAATTTCTTTTCATAGGGCTCAAGGTGGATATCAGAAACGCCTCTTTTGATAGAATCAAGTAAGATTTTATTAACAAATCGTACAATAGGCGCATCATCTATGTCAGAGTCACTCTCTTCTGCTGGAGCTTCATCACCACTTGAAATTTCCAGATTATCCAGATCTTCATCCAGTAAGTCTATCATTGTATCTTCAGCGGCTTCTAAAGCAGAATCAATGAGTTTGACTAATTTATCTTCCTCAACCAGAATAATTTCTGTATTCAGACGTGTATGAAATTTAATATCATCCAGCGCCTGAAAATTGGTGGGGTCTGAAACAGCAAGAAATAATTTATTTCCACGCCTAAACAGAGGAAGTGAATGATGTTTGCGAATCAGCTTTTCACTGATTAGATTTATCGGTAATGCGTCAGTTTCAATAGCATCTAGGTCAAAAAAAGGTGTGCCAAACTCTTTAGACGAGAGAGAAGCGATTGTTTTGCTGTCAATAATTTTATTTGACACCAAGTAACTGATTAAATGAACCTTATTTTGCCGTGATTTTTCGAGATGACTTTTAGCATCAGCCTCTGTTAAAAGGTTATGCTGGATTAGGCATTTTGTTAATCCACCAAATTGTAGGTCGTTAAGCGCTGTTGCCATATGAGATGTATAAAATTTAATCAGCAGTAATGAAAATGATAGATGAAATAAGTTTTTTGTCTAGCAAAAAATGTTAGGCAATCAAATTAGTCTTGAAGTATAAAATAATACTTAGCATAAATAGCCAAGCATAATTAATTTAACTAAAATTTTAAGCAGGATTTTTTTTCATCTTCAACTAACACATGGACGTGCGTAGGTAGAGTAAATTACCGAGGCGCATAGCTAGTGCTACACGACTAAAGACGGACAAAAAGACCAGCAAGATTGGTAGTTTATTTATTGCGAGTTGCCTTAGCTTATGCTTAAACTAAGAGTTACTTGCTATTCGAATAATTTTGTCAATCTTGCGTAATTTGGCAATTGTTCCAACACCTCCAATACCTCCAAACATTACTCAATACGGCTTCCTATCGTAATGCATTGTTCTAATAGGTCATCTTTGACGTAAAATGCCAAACTTCAATATTTCAATCAGTATTTATGTGAGCATGGTTAAGATAGATATTTTTCTGACCCATAAAATTATATATCGACTAAAAGTGGGGGATTTCAAACCTAAGGAACGTGCACGAAACAACTTCCCGATCTCTAACTTGCCTTTTTGTCCCAGCTTGGGTGATCTCATTCGTTATATAGAATAACTATGCGCCTCATGAGATCGCCCAATCTGAAACAAAAATTCTGCGTTATAACATCGGGAAGTTATTCCATTCACGTTTCTAAAGAACAAACATAGTATTGTTTGAAATTAATAATGAGTATATCCTTTTCAAGGTTTTGCTATCGACAAAAATTTACTTAGTATAGTTCCGTAACTATACACCTCACTTTCACTTTGTTTACATTCTGTTAATTAAATACCCAGAAAGGTCTGTTAGATTTGAAAAAACATGTTACTGACAATCAATTCTATTTACTGGTATTTTCCTAAAAACTATCTAA